>DASXVL010000234.1:0-18679 GCA_036504255.1 Armatimonadota bacterium
ATCGGTGAGGCTGTCCGGGACACGCCCCCCTACCATACCAGAACCGCGCCAAAGTTTCATCCCCGTCACCCACGTGACGCGCGAGCTTTGCTGTCCCCGAATTTTGAATTTTCCAAAAGTTACTTTTCCAGACGCTCCCTATGGTGAAATCAGAGATAAAGAGTTTCCGTATCCTGCTCCGATGTCTCCGCTAGTACGCAACGTTCGCACAGGCGTATGGCGGTCCATGTTGGTGCCGTCCCCCAGTTCACCATAACTGTTAGCGCCCCACGCCCAGAGGGTGCCATCATCTTTCACCGCCAGGGAATGAAAACCCCCTGCGACAATGGCAATGACGCCGGTAAGTCCGGAAACCTTCACAGGGACATGCCTTTCGATGGTGGTGCCGTCCCCCAGTTGACCATTAGGGTTAGGGCCCCAGGCCCAGACGGTTCCATCAGCTTTTATCGCCAGAGAATGGAGAGTTCCCGCGGCAATAGCAGTGACGCAGGTGAGGCCGGGGACCTGCACTGGGACATGCCTTTCGATGGTGGTGCCATCCCCCAGTTGACCACTACTGTTAGTGCCCCAGGCCCAGATGGTGCCATCACCTGTTAACGCCAGGGAATGGGCATTACCTGCGGCAATAGCAGAGACGTTGGTAAGGCCGCAAACCTGCACAGGGACATGCCTTTCGGTGGTGGTGCCGTCCCCCAGTCCGCCATTACCGTTATAGCCCCAGGCCCAGACGGTGCCATCACCTTTTAACACTAGGGAATGGGAGCCTTCTGCAGAGATGGCACTGACGCCGGTAAGTCCGGAAACCTGCACAGGGGCATGCCGTTCGATGATGGTGCCGTCCCCCAGTTGGCCAATACTGTTATAGCCCCAGGCCCAGACGGTGCCATCACCTTTTAACGCCAGGGAATGGCAGCTTCCTGCGGCGATGGCAGTGACGCCGGAGAGGCCGGGGACATGTACAGGGGTATACCGATCGGTGGCGGTGCCGTCCCCCATTTGATAATATCTGTTATAGCCCCAGGCCCAGACGGTGCCATCACCGGTTAACGCTAGAGAATGGTAGTCTCCTGCGGTGATGGCAGTGACGCCGGTGAGGCCGGAAACCTGCACGGGGAGCTTCCTATTGATGGTGGTACCGTCCCCCAGTTGACCAAAACCGCTACTACCCCAAGCCATGAGCATGCCGGACAAATGAAGGTGGACGACTTGGCTCAGCGCCACGTGGCCATCAACAAAGCTTGCCGCGACCTTGTCATTGTGCCGGCTGTCGGTGTGGGCGCCATTGCCATCGCAGGTCAGACAAGTGGTCGTCGGCTTGCTTATCTCCGCCAGAGGCTTGTTAAAGGTGAGCGAGTTCGCGAAGTACGCGTTCGTCAGCGACGTGTCTGCGGTCGGGCAATGGAGAACTTTGGCGGGCACCAGGCCCCAGATCGTGGCGGCATCCGGTGGCAGTTTCTCGTCGTTCTCCTGCGTCCAGAGGAGCACAGCCAGGGCGATCTGTCGCTGATTACTCAAACATTGCGACTGACGTGCCTTTTCGCGCGCCTTGCCGAACACCGGAAAGAGAATTGCTGCCAAAACGGCGATGATCGCAATAACGACGAGTAACTCAACGAGGGTAAACCCGAGGTGTCTCCGTGACATGGCCTATGCATCCTTCAAGGTGGAGTTGACATCACTTAGCACACCGTACGCATTGTCCACTTTAAACAGAAGCATCAAGACAATAGAAAATGCGCGAAATTATTCGCGAACATTCGTTATGGTGCTCCGAAAGTTCCCGGCATGCTAGAAACGGAAGATGTGGATAGGGCTTACAATAAATACCCTATTAATTCAAATTACCGTTTACCATCCGCTTTGTCAATAGGCTGGCGCAAGTAGTTTCGGCATTCGTTTCCCTTGACAAGCATCCTTTGCAAGCGTTAATAACGATAACAATCGTCTTGTCCCCAATACGAACGCTGTGGCGACCCGTGGTGGTGTTGAGTCTCGTGGTCGCGTGAGCGGCAAGGTGCGTCGCCTGGGCTCACACCCCGTCCCCCTCACGCCGCACGGTTGCGGTCGCGATACGTGCGGGCCGCCACGGCGGACGGCCCCTACAGCGGGGAGACGGGGGTGTGCGGATGAGCGTGAACTATGGTGATTCTCGTAATGACTCGCCAGCCGGTTGGGCGAAAGCGACAGGTTTGTATTGCCTCACCTTAGCTCGTCAGGCGTAACAGCACGACGGCGCCGGGGGCGAGGTCGGCTTGGGGGCCGGTTGGGGTGGGGGTGGGCGGTTGGCCGTGCAGTATGGTGGCGTGAGCGGCGGCGGGGGGGAGGGGCGCGGTGGCGCTGATATTTCCCAGGTTGGCGGCGAGCAGGTAGCGGTTGCCGTCGGCGGCCAACACCTCGACCACTTTGACCGCCGTGTCGGTGGGGGAGGTGAGGGTTGCTTGCGGCTGGGCATCGATGGCGAGCGCTGCGCCGATGTCGTAGAGGAGCGTATCGCCCTCGTAGAAGGTCAGGCCGGTGGCGTAGGGGAGGCAGACCAGGTCGCAGTAGAGGTTCGCGCCGTCGCCGCTGTGCCAGAGTGGGACGTGGTGACGCAGGTTGACGCGCCGTGCGCCGGGACGGCGCAGCGCTAACGCGCCGCCGTAGATGGACTGAACGTTGATCCGCTCCTCGATGCTCAGCGTCTCGCCACAATCAATCGTCTCCGCCACGGGCGGGTGCGCGCCGCCGGCCCCGTCGAGCGTGCGCGTCGCGTTCGCCATGCGATAGCGGCGTTGCCCCTGGTTGTAGACGTCATTCGGCACGTTCAGGTAGAGTCCGGCCACCTCGGTGAGGTAGACGGGGTGGCAGGTGCGCGCTTGCTGCAGCACGATCACGGTGGCGTCGTCGGGCAGCACGGCGAATACCAGCGTCGTCTGCGCGGTGATTTCCGTGTCGGTGCCTTCCGCCGGGTTGTGGGTGGCGAGCCAGTGATAGCGCCCGGCGCTGAGGAAGCCGCCGTCAAAGCGGTGCAGCTCGGCGTGCAGCACCTCGGCTTTGAGCGCGCAGCCGGCGCCGCGGATGCGCCCCGCAAGGTTCCATTGCCATTCGACCAGGTCAGAGCGGTCGGCGGGGACGACGGTGCCACAGGGCAACTCGGCGGCGTGCCACACCCAACTGGCGAGCCGCTTGCCGCGCACCATCGCCGCGCCGTGGAACGGGTCATGCCACGCCGTCAGCGCCGTCAGGTCGGGGTCGACGGCAGGGCTCGCATCGCATTGGCGGCGCGTCCAGTAGGCGGCCATGGATAAGGTGGCCGCGCGGTCGCCTTCCAAGCGGCAGTAGTACAACGGCGACAGCTGCGCCAGACTGGCCAGCCGTCCCCGCAAAAATCCCTCATCCGCGTTGCTCGCCTGCTCGGTCGCCACCAGCGTGCGCCAGTGCGCCGCAAACTGCTCGGCGTCGCCGTCGTGCCACAACTCGGCGGCGAGCACCCACATCGGCACGGCGTAATCCTGGCAGTAGCAGTAGCGCACGCGAGTATCGCCGCCGATCCGCCAGAGGCGTCCATCGGCGAAGGTCAGGGATTTCACCAAGCGCCAGAGGCCGGCGGCATGGTGGTAGAGCTCCGGCGGCGCGGCGATGCCGTAGTCCTGGCAGAAGAAATGGAGCATGGCGATATTTGACAGGCAGATGACCATGTAGCCGAGGTTGAGGTAGCCGTGATGGTTGAGGCCGTACTGCTCGGTGAAATTCGGCCCGACATGCCACTCGCGCAGCGCGGCCCCGGCGTAGCGGGTGTCGTCCGCGGCGTCCTGCGGCAGCGAAATGCCGTTGAGCAGTAAGGCGGTGGCTTTCTCGCGGTACTGGGCGACGTGCGGCGCATCGGGATAGAGTAGGGCGGTACGGTAGAGCAGCGAGCCATTCCAGATATTGCTCTCCGGTTTGTTCTGTCCCGTCGCGCTGGCAATCGCTCCCACGACGGGGTAGCCGTCGAGCAGGAAATCGCTTTCCGCGACCATCAGCGCGCGCAGCCGGGCCTGGTCGTCCGCCGTCAACCAGGGACGCAGCGCGGCAATGCCGTGTGTGCAGCGTTCGAAGCCCAGCCCGCTGATCCAACTGTAGCCCCAGGCCTGACCGTTGACACAGGGCCGCGAGCCGCTTTTGTGCGTGGCGAGCAGATAGCGCAACAACTGCAGCGCGCGCGTGCGCAGCGTCTCGCGGCTGCACCCGCTGCGTGTTTCGTCGAGCTCCGGCGCGGTCGCCAGCACGGCCAGCGCGGCAAACGCCGTGCACTGCGCCTGCACCGCCCAGTGTTCGTGACCGCCCGTGCCATAATAGGCCAGCGCGGGCGCATCCTGCACCACGTGCGTCCACTGGTCGGCCGTCGCCACCCACGGTTCCAAGAGACGCAGGTAGGCGGCAGCGGCCGTCCCCGTGTGTGCGCTATCTGTCGGTGCTGTTGTCATGTCGCGGTTCTCCCCAATGTTCGGTGCTCCACGAAGTGCGCATCGCTGCTGCGCGACCGGGTACCCCGCGTCATTCCGATGATCTCCTTGCCTGGTATTACTCCTTCATTTTAGCCCTCCCGGCGGGAAAGCCAATGGACAGATCAGGCGGATTTTTGTATATTTATGCCGTTACTACCGCGTTTGAGCAAAAAAGGCATCGCGTTATGCAGGAAGACTACGCCTGGTTCGAGTGCGCCATCACGGCGCTGGAACGTGTCCTGGAGCGCCGCATCACCATCATCGACAACCAGGGGCTCTTTCACACGCCTACCGGGCAGCTCATCTTCCCCGCGCTGCGGCAGTCACACCGCAAGCTCGCCGTCTGCCAGTGCGGATTTTCCCAGCGCTGCATCGACTTCTGCCGCCACCAGATGAACCAGCAATGCCTGCGCCAGCCATACCCCTTCCGCAAGACCTGCTGGAAAGGGGTGACCGAGATCGTCGTGCCGCTGCGCGGCGACGAGCAGCATTGGGGCATGTGCTACCTTGGCGCCTGGCGCACGCCTGAGGTGGAGCTGCCCGCGCTGCCGCCCGACTTTGCCGACGCCTACCGCGCGTTGCCGGCCTGGCGCGATGACTATTTTGCCGACGCCGCGCCACTGCTGGAGGCCTTTGTCGCCGGGCTCGCCGCCCGCCTCATCGCGCTGCGCGCCGTCGGGCAGCCACCGCTCGACCGTGCCCGCCGCATCCGCGACTACATCCGCTATCACGCCGCCTCCCAGCACGCCAGTTTGTCCGAGCTGGCCCACACGCTCCACCTCTCCGGCTCGCGCACCAGTCGCGTGCTCCACGAACTCTTCGGCTGCAGCTTCACCCGCCTGCTGCACCAGGAGCGCATCAACCGCGCCAAAGTCCTGCTGCGTTCGGGCGACGACAAACTCGCCGCCATCGCCCTCGCCACCGGCTTCAACGATGAATACCACTTCAACAAAACCTTCCACAAACACACCGGCCACCCCCCCGGCCAATACCGCCGCCTGCGCGACTTGTGAGCCAGCGGAGGGATACCAGGTAGACAACGACAGACCGTTGGTGATATTTGGTCCTTGGAGAGGATTTGCCTGATGGCCTGACGGGTGCTAGAATTGGGTGGCAATCGGATATTTTGCACGTGAATTCTGGTATGGTGGTCTACTGGTTGGAGAGCTCGCGCTCTCTATTTCGTGGCCACCCTCCCACGCTTTCGGGGGCTTTTTCATATCCTCACCACGGGAACCACAACCATGGCCAAGAAAAAGAAATCCGTTCCGTCGCTAGCGTCTTCATTAGCCGCGCAAATGCCGGAGACATAGTTCATCTACGGGCAGACTCCCGCGAACGAGGAAAAACGCTCCGATGTCTTTGGGCGCTTCGCCGCGCCGTTGCTCGAATCGGCTACCGAAGTCTATGAGGAATACCACGTGCGTTTCACGGTCGCCATGGTCGCCTGGAATCTCGCCCTCGACCCCCCGCACCTTCGCCCCAAACGGCTGGTGGAAATGATGAAAGCTATACCCACCGACATGCAACTCGAATATAAGCGGGAGCTGATGCGACTCATCAAACGGAAAGAAGACGACTTCGCGCAATACCACTGGTACATCGTGGACTTCGAAATCACGATGAAAGCGAGAACGTTTACTCTGTCAGTGCAGACGTTAGATCCGCAAGAATAGAGGATGACGCCGCCGCCATAGAGACGGTACGCTGCTGCCGCTCACCAGGCGTTGCTTATGCTCCCCGGGGTTTCCTCGCCCACCTGGCTTGGGCCCTGTTCCAGAAAGTGCCATTGACACCAAGCCAACATGAAGTCCTTAGCACCGTTTGGAAGCCGACCGCAGTCGCGCTCATCCTCTCGATAGTACATCCCCGGACATGCCTCGCGCGGCACGCCGAGCGCGACTCCGG
Organism: Armatimonadota bacterium; assembly: GCA_036504255.1. Taxonomy (GTDB): domain Bacteria; phylum Armatimonadota; class Hebobacteria; order CAIYQO01; family CAIYQO01; genus DASXVL01. The sequence continues at coordinate 6,375 of DASXVL010000234.1, forward strand.
GCTGCGGCCCTCCATCGGCTTCCAAACGGTGCTGTTGACACGAGCCTGACCCAAAGTCATTACGCACGGTCTGGCATTGGGCCATACCCTACTTGGGGACTGCAGGGGCTGTCTTTCGTTGAAATCCCGTCCATATTTCTGATAGATGGACGGGATTTCTTATGATTAGCCGTTATTGAACTCGTGAGTATGGCATTTATGTGGGACAGTCGAGATGATACTCCCGTTGCCGATAACTTACGGGGCCGAGATCGGCGCATATGGGAACGGTTTGATCTCCTGGCATGTTCCGCAGAAACCAGGGGTTACTTCGCCGGTGGAGAGACGGACGGTGTAGACGGCGGGCTTGCCTTGCTGGGTCCCCCAAATGAAGGCGTAGCCGTAGTCGAGTACTGCATGCCCGCCTAATGTCAGGCCAGCGATGGTCGCCACGGGGTTGCGGTCGCCGGTGAACCAGACGGTCGTGACGTCCACGACGGGTTTCTCGTGGGCGCCGGTCTGCTCGATGACCAGCGACGTGCTCTTGCTCAGCACGTCGTCAAGCGCGCCTGGGTAGCGCGTGATGTCCACCGCTTGCCATGCGGGGGCAGCCGCGGTCGGGGTTGTCTCGTAGCAGACCATCCGTTGATTTTTGTTAACCAGGATCATGACCTTCTCGCCCGACCAGGCGATGCTTGCCGGCTGCAGGTCATCAGGGGTCGGCATGATGACGGGTATCTCTTCTCCGACGCGCGCAGTCGCCACGTTCCAGCCGCTGCCCAGGGCGGGCCTGGCCACGGCAGCCCAACGGTCCTGCGTTGTGTTGAGTGCCGCCTCGCCAATAAAGAGTGCGGCATAGAGGCGTTGCGCCTTTTCGCCCTCGCCCGGCCGCAGCGCGAGCAGATCATAGCCGGAGCGCGACGTGCGCCGCGTGACCAGCACCACCCCTTTCGCCTGCGGGGAATAGGAGGCAATCCCGGAGATGAGGAGGATGTGATTGGTGCCGATGAGCGAGCACTGATACAGATCAAAGTTCAAATTCGGCTCGCCCGTCGCCGGCAGTAGGTAGAGCATCGAGGAGTTCCACAAGGACTTCGGCCCGCCGAATTGAAAAGCGCGGTCACTCGCCGTATACAGATACTGGGTTGACTTTGCCCCCAGCACAATGCGCCAGCCCGGAGTCATGATCTTGGCGTACGCTTTCCCGCGCTCGGTAATACCCAGCGAGGAATCGGTCCAGAGTCTCTCCTGCACGTCGACGATCTCGATATCCTGTGCCGGCAGCTTCAGCCGTTTTGCCAGGTCCTGCTGACATTTGGCGACAATAGCCGGCGTCGTCTTCCCGGCATCGGCTGCGCTAGCCCGCGCGCCCAGCAACAGGCAAGCGAGCGTGAGCAGTGTCAGGAAGGACAGCACACCGCTAGTTAATCTGGACATGGCAAGACCCCTCTATGTTATTGCTATAGATTACGACTGCGCGTTCGCGCATGTCACATTAGTCAGCCATGACAATACGGTAGGGCGGCGATTTGGGCGGATAGCTGAAGGGTTTGGTTTCCTGCCCGACGCCGTGCAAGCCGGGTAGTATCTCGCCGGTGTCGATGTCCACGGTAAAGGTTGCCGGCTGTCCGTGCTGTTCACCCCAGATGAAGAGGTATTGTCCGGGTTCGGAATCATACTCACGTAGGGTGAGCGAAGCATACCCGCGCAGGGTGAGTCCGCTGATGGTGGCGATGACTTTGCGGTCGCCGGTGAACCAGACGCGCGCCACTTCAACGTCCGGCGTGCCGTTCTCTTTCACTTCGTGAATCTCAAGCGTTTCGCTCTTATTCAGCCGATAGGACTGCGCGGGAAACCGGTAAGACGGCACGGCGGTCCATTGGGTCTGCTCGCCATCAGGCGTCGCCTCGTAACAGAGCGATCCCTCGCCTTTTTTGACCAGAATCAGCAACTTGTCGTCGGCCCAGGCGATCCGTCCGGCTTGCACGCCCTCGGGCAGCGGCAACCGCTGCGGTTTGGCCTGTGCGCCAATGCGGTTTGTCGCGATATTCCAGACGGCGCCGAGCGTTGGCCGGACAAATGCTGCCCAACGGTCCTGCGCCTTGTTCAGCGCGGCCGCGCCGAAGTCAAATGCGCCATCGAGTCTAGTGGTCTTTTCCGCCGCTTTTGCGTTGACAAGCATGAGGTCGAATCCGGAGCGGGACGTCCTGCTTGTATAAATGACGAAGCCGCCGTCTTGCGGGTAATAGGCGGACACCCCGGACGCGATGCGCAGGCTATTCGTGCCCAGCAAAGAAAACTGATAGAGATCGCCGTTTAAATCTGGATCGTTCGCTACCGGCAGCAGGACCAGCATCGAATAGGACCAGATGGCCACCGGGCCGCCGTATTTGAAGGCCTTCGCACTGGCGGTGTACAGGTATTGCGCGTTCTTCGCTTCCAGAATAATCTTAAATCCGGGCGTTTCCACCTGGGCATAAACTTTGCCGAATTCCGGCATCCCCAGCGAGGCATCCGGCCAGACGGTCGGCGTATTTTCCACCGTGGTAATGTCCTTCAACGTCACATTACGCCGTTTGAGCAGATCAAATTTGCATTTCGCCACGATGGAGGGTTCCGCCGTCGGGGCAGCGTTAGCGGCTTGTAGGCCGGCGGCAACGATAGCCAGCAGGATTATGAGCCCAAGCGCTCGTGAAAATCGTATCATATCAACAACTCCTTTATCGAAAATCGATGAACTATGCAGTAAGACTGGCAGTGCAAGCAAAATGTTCCCGAGCACGGAACGACATGCACGTTAGTTCCGCCGCCGCCACTCGCAGACAGCCCGTGATTATTTTCCGATAAAGCCCCACTTGCCGTTGAGCTTTGCGGCCGCATAGCCTCCAGAGAAACTCAGCACGGATTCATACGCGGGCGGGATCACTTCGCGGCCATCTTTGTCGATGAAGCCCCATTTGCCGTCGAGCTGTACTGCGGCCAGTCCTTCGCTGAACGAGCCGGCCTTGGCATAGCGGAGGGGAATGACGAGCTGACCGGTCTTGTCGATATATCCCCATTTGCCGTTCAGTTGCACGCGGGCCTTCCCCTCCTGGAAGTCGCCGGCGCCGGTGTAGGTCAGCGGGACGACTTCCTGGCCATTTTGGTCGATGAAGCCCCATTTGTGGTTCAGGCAGACGACGGCCATCCCCTCGGCGAAGCGGCCGCCGGGGAAGTCCAAATCGTATTTCGGCGGAGCAATCTCCTTGCCGGTGCGGTCGATGTAGCCCAACTTATGATTAGTCTCCACTCCGGCGAATCCTTCGGTAAATGGCTCGACCAGGTCATATTTGCACGCGATTACCTCACGTCCCGCCTTGTCGATGAAGCCATAGCGCTTGTTGAGTTGTACCGCGGCCAGCCCTTCACTGAATGAGTCTGCTTCTTCGTACTGCAACGGGATGACGACACGCCCGGTTTTATCGACGAAGCCATGTTTTTCGTTCAACATCACGACCGCCAGCCCCATGGAAAACGGTAGCGTAAACTCATAGCGACAGGAAATGACGTGTCGTCCCGTGGTGTCGATATAGCCCCATTTATCATCGAAGCGCACGGCGGCCATCCCTTCGGCGAATGGCCAGGCTTGGTCCCATTCGAAGGCGATGGCGGTCTTGCCCGTTTTGTCGAGAAAGCCAAACCCGTCGTCATCAGCCAGGCAGACCAGGTTCTCGGTGATGCCTTCAGTAGGGAAATAACTCTCATACTTACAGGGAATCACCTCGCGCCCGGTTTGATCGACATAGCCATATTTCTTGTCGCGTTTCACCAGGGCGAGGCCGCCCTGGAAACTATACACGGTCTCGTAGGTGAACGGGACGATGACTTTTGCGGACGGCGGAGGGACCGCCGGACCCTGGGCGTACACTGCGAGGGATATGAGGGCACAGGCGAGTAGGCATACACCGCGTAATACAGATAACATGGCAACAACTCCTCCACTCAAGTTACCGTATCGTATCACGTTTGGTCGGTGGTTGGAAGCGGGGTATTTTTCGTTGTCCGAGGGTAGGGAAACCACGTAGACAACCCAGGACTTTTGGCGCTATGGCCCTGTTTCAGACGGCGCTAAGGACTTTAGGCTGGGCTCGTGTCAGCAGCACTGTTTGGAAGGGTTCGAGCCGCGCGAGACCCGCCGTTCCCTGCTCTCGGGAGAGCGGGACTCGCTACGCTCGAACCCTTCCAAACAGTGCTAAGGACTTACGGCCTGCCTGGAACAGGGCCATAGTCCGGCTATCCCAGGCAGGCACATGATTCAGCGCACGGCGCCCTCGGGGGGGACGGGGCTGTAGGACAGGTCGCCGGGGTCGCTGAAGGCGAAGCTTGCCAGCCAGCCGTCGGTGCCGCGGGTGGTTTTCACGAGGAGCGTGTTCCAGCCGGTTTTTAGGTGGACCATTTTGTCGGCAAAGTGGCTGGACGGGCCTGAGACGTTGGGCAGAACCAGCGTTTCGTTGAGCCACACTTTTCCCGTCCAGTCCATGGCGTAGTACAACTGGACGTCACGCTCGTTCGGCGACTTGACCCAGCAGGCGAGGTAGGCGACGCCGTTGCCTTCGGTGTTCGGGAAATAGTTCTCCAGCAGGCGGATGATGCGCTCCTGGCCGATGTCGATGGTACGCCAGCGGATCTCGCGACCGCCGATGCCGGTATAGCCCGCGTGCAGGTCTACGCCCTGTTCCGGCGGGAAGGGTTTGTCCAGACCCTGCGGCGCGTCGAGTGGGGTTTCCTTGTCGAAGACGCCGAGCGCGCTCCAGCGCCGGATCGGCGTCGGCGGGAGTTGCGTCATTTCGAGGGCGGTCAAGGCGAAGCCTTTGCCGCCCTCGGCGCGCAGCTCGATGCCGTGGCCCCCGCGCGCCAGCGCGATCGGTACCGGTAAGATGTACACTCCGGTGTTCGACTCGGGCGCATCCACGCCGATGCGCCCCATTTCCTTGCCGTCCACCCGGACGGATATCGGGCCGTAGCCGCCGCCGAAGAGGCCCCAGAGGCGCAGTTCATAGCTGCCGCCACCGGCAGAGCCGAAGCTCAGCGTCGCGTTGCCGGAGGGTACTTGCACAAACTGGCCTTGGTAGGGCGCGATGTCGGCGAGGCGCAACTCGCCGTCCGCTTTGAGCGCCTTCGCTAAGCGCGCCGCATCTCGGGCAAAGCCGTCGGGCCGGCGCGTGGACGCGGTACCGGTGGGCCAGCCGAAGGCCTCGAACCACCAGGTATGCTCTTCCAGCAAACGATCGAGCTGATGGCCGGCTTCGAGCACCGAGCCGGACTGCCAGGCGCGTTGCAGCGGCGTCCACACCTGCGCGAAAGTCTCCTCCGTGTCGCGCGCGTCCCACGGGCCCGCGTTGGGGTCCATGCGCGTAAAGACGTGGCGCACGGCGCCGATGCGCTGGCTGATGGCCTGCAGGCTGGCGATCTGCGCGGTGATCTTCTCCCGCTCGGCCGGGGTGGGCGGGACGCGCATTTCCGTCACGGGCGCATTGCCGATTGCAGAGACGACTGCGGGCATGAAGGGGTCGAGGGTGATGGTGAAGACACCGCGCTCGGCGAGCAGGCGGCGCCCATCCACCAGGTTGGTGACTGCAGCGGCGCCTGCCAGCGTGAGGCTGACGACGCGGCGCTTCGCGGTGGTGTTGACCATGTAACAGATCGTCGCGACGCTTTTGCCTGGCCGGGTGGCAAACCAGCAGGCCACCGCCGGCTGATCCGCGCCTTTGCCGGCAAAGCGCGTGTAGGGCAGCCGGGGAATGGCGCGGAACACCTGCACGAAGCGGCGGAAGCCCTCGTCCACGGGGGGGATGCACCAGGCGGGACCATAGGTGAACATGTCCAGCTTGTTCTCGGCGAGCATCGCTGCCGGCTTTTGCAGCTCATATGGATACGCGCGGTAGGATTCGTTGCACGTCATGCCGATCGGGTAGCAGAAGCCGGACGGTTCGTAATTGTCCAGCGTTCGCCGCAGCGAGGCGGGTTCGCGGATGTCGAAATTGGCGAACGCCACGGGATCGGGGAAATTCCATTCGACCCCGGGGCCGTTCATCGATGCCGAATCGGAGAAGCCCAGCGCGCGTTTACCGGCCAGGCGCGCCGGGTCCAACCCGCCGCCACGGCTGATGCGTGATCCGGCATCGGTGCCGGTGAATGAAGCGCCGTTGTAGAGGATGGCCTTCGGGGCGTGCCGCTGCAGCACCGCCAGCTCTTCCTCCAGCAGGCTTTCCACTTTCCGGCAACGCCAGTCGAGCCAGCGCTCCTTCTTGTCGGCCGCCAGCAGGCAGTCGCGCCGCAATTTGAAGCGCTCGTCGCCGGTGGCCGTCACCCCGAGGCGCACGCCGGTTTCTTTTTCGAAGAGCCCGACGGTGAAATCATCATAGCCGTTCTGCTCATTGAGGAACCAGGCGTCCGTCTCCGACGGCCAGCCCGCCCAGTGCCGGATGCGGATGCCGCCGAAGGCGGGGTAGGCGCCGTAGCGGGTGGCCAGTTCGTCGATGACGGTGAGCAGATATTTGCGCGCGAGCGGATGCGCCGGGTTGAGCATCACCCCGGTGGGCGTGCGCAAGATGCCGCCGTTCGGATTGGTGACGAACACGCCATCCATGTTCGTCACGCCTTCCACCTGCGCAAAGCCCGCGAGCGTGCCTTCGCTTAAGCGCTGCACCATCAGGTCGGCGATGATGCGCAGGCCGCGCCGCTCCGCCACGAGCAGCATCATCTTGAAGATGTCGCGGTCGATGGGGTCCACCACGCGGGCGCGATAGCCCTTGCTATAGATATCGTAGACTTGCGGCAGATGGGGCACCCCTTGCACCAACGACATGCCGTAGCTATACACCGGCATAATGCACAGGTTGTCGCCGCGGTAGCCGGTGACCTGACCGAAGCGCTCCCAGGCGGTGAGCAGCGCACGCCAATCGTAGTACGGCGCGCCGTCCATCTGGTTGCGCGGCAGCGAACCGGCGATGGGGGCATTGCCCGCCCAGATGGAGGGCATGGTGGCGTTAAACGGGCCGATGTTGATCTGTTCTCCGCCCCAACCGCACTCGCGCGACGGTTCCCAGCCAGCTGCCGGCGTCGGCAACAGCGGCAGGTCAGCGGGGAGCTCGATGAGCTCGAACTTCGCCACCGCGCCCTGGCGATTCAGTTTGGAGCCATGGTTGTCATTACTGCACCAGGTGAGCACGTCCAACGCCGTGCTGTTCGGCCAGACGAGGAACGCCAGCTTGCCGTAGGGCCCGCCTTCCGGCGCATCGCCCGCTTCCAGGCACCAGCCATTGTAATTGCCGGTAATCTGGTCGAAGGCCTGCACGGAGACCAGGCGGTGCAGGTCATTGGGGACGTAGGCCACCAGCATATGCGGCGCGCCGGGGTGCTTCACCGTCATGGTGTAGGCGAACCAATCCGCGCTATAGGCATAGCCGGGGCTTTGTTCGCCCTCCTGCATGGGACGCCACTTATTGGTCGCTTTGTCTTTGACATACCCCGTGCGTTGCATGGGACTGGTGCCGGTCACCCGATAGCGTCCGAGCGGGCTGTCCACCACCTGGCTGGTGCCGTTGTCGCGCAACTTATGCGCGGCGTCGCTTGCCAACGTGCAGTCGATGCGGTCGACGACCTCGCCCCGCAGCTCGGTGAGCGGCGCGCCGGTGGGGGCCGGGGGCGCGGGCGTGGCGTCCACCACGGCGAACGCCCACGGGCCATCGACGGTCTTTCCGGCGCTATCGCTGAGGCGATATTCAAAGCCGCCTTGCCGGTCACACGGATAGCGCAGCGTTGCCAACGCCGGGGTCTTGCCGGCGGGCAGGCGGACGTCGGCGCGCCACACCGGCTGGCCGTCGCCGCGTTGCTCTTGCACGGACAGGGTGAAGCGCTCCTCACGCAGCGTGTTTTTCGCCACCTGCACCAGCAGCGGTTCGCCTTTGCGCAGCACCAAGTCCTGTCGCGGCTTGCCGTTTGTGTCGAGGGTGCGCACCGAGAGCGACGTGACGAAATCGTCGCTGCGCACGCGCGTCGCGCCGATTCGCACGTTGCGCAACACCTCGTCCATGGTGTCGCCCCAGATCCACGGACTATAACTGCCATAGACGGCGGCCACGTGCTTGCCGGCGCGCAAATACTGCAGGCGGTGCACGCGATTGAGCATATCGACCGGTTGGAACTGCTCCGGCGCGAGCGCCCGATCGCCCTGCAGATACAATAGCGGCTCTGCGCCATCCAGCCAGACCTTGAAGATACGCGGGATGCCGCTAAACTGCGCCGCGATGTCATACCAGCCGTCCGCCGGAATCGTGAAAGGTAATGCCCGTTGCGGCGGCACGCCCAGCGTCACGCTGACAAAGGGGATGTCCGGTCGCCAGGACGCCGTCTCGGCCACATCGGCGGCGGTGTGTGACAGCGCAGTGGCGGGAATGGGCTGGAAGGCCGTCTCGCCGGGCCGCCGCCATTGCACGCCGAGCTTGGGGCTGCTGCTCTGCGGGCTCGACCGCCAGTAGAGCGCGAACGCCGCCGCCCCATGCAACAGCCGTCGGCTCGTCATGCCATCCGCCGGCACGGCGAGCGCATCCACCTGCAGCAGCATATTGGCGGGGTCAGGCAGCGTGAACGCGTAGTCGCCGTCAACTGGGACGGTGAGTTGCCCCCGGCAGACCAGCGACCAACCACCGCTACGGTGGAAGACCGGGCCTTTGGCGCTATCCCAGTTATTCGCCGGCCAACGCAAGCTGTTCACCGGCACGTCGCGCGTCAGCTCAGTGAGCACGAGCGACCCGCCATAGATCCAGAAGGCCCGCTCCCCATAATAATGCAGCGCCAACCCCGCATCCGCCATGGCCAACGAGGGCACACACAACGCGGCGCACACCGCGAGCAGGGCCAGCGCCTGCGGCAACAACGCGCGGAAGGACAGACGATTCATAGCATTTCTCCTTGTCACACAAAATGGCATCGGCTCGCCAGGTGGAAAAACGTAGAGTCGGTTCGGGGGGCAACAGCGTGGACACCGAGATAGCGCATCGTGCACTGTGCTCATCTTAGGCACCGCGCAAATCGTTCGTCAAGGGCATGTGACGCGACTCATGGAGGTGTCTGAACCGTGATTTTTGGGATTTGGGGATTTGCTTGATTTTGGGGTTTGGGTTCACCCCACGGGCGTGGGGACAATACTATGCGCACGTTCGCCAGCATGCCATTGTGCAGTGGACTGGTGCCTGACGAGAGGATGCGGATATGAGGCATGGTTTGCAGCTAGGCGGTGGGGGTACAGCACCGTTTGGAAGGATTCGAGCGCAGCGAGTCCCGCCGTCCCCTGTTGTATCCAGCCCTGGGATAGCCGGGCTTGGGCCCTGTTCCAGACAGTGCTGTTGATACCAGCCCAGTCTAAAGTCCATAGGTCAAGCCCCTCTCCCAGCATTGGGAGAGGGGTTGGGGTGAGGGCCGACACTAGCCCAACCAAAAGCCCGTAGCACTGTCTGGAAGACGACCGGAGTCGCGCTCAGCCTCTCGACAGTACCTCCTCGGACCTGCCTCTCACGGCAGGCTGAGCGCGACTCCGGGCTGCGGCCCTGCAGCGGCTTCCAAACGGTGCTGTTGACACTAGCCTTGCCAAACCGTGCTCTAGTTACCGCCGAGAGAGAGGTCGGAACGCCCCGCTTCCCTCCCTTGCCCCGTCCCCTCTCTATCGTGTACCATAGCACCGGTAAGTACACGAAGTAACCGTGGTTGGCGGTCTACTTGTGCGCCTGATTGATGATGCGGGAGATTTTTATGGCCGATCCGATTTTTTTTGGCGAGAGTTGTGTGCTGACGCAGGATGAGCCGCCGGTGGGGCATGCGGCGCATCACTGGGATGAGGCGACGCGCACGTTGCGGTATGAGTATAACGGGCGTTCCATCATCGCGCTGACGGTGCCGGCTGGGGTGGAGTTCGGGTACCGGCATGGGTCGGATGGGGACTTGCAGAGCGTGCCGTTTGTGCAGCAGCTCTACTTCTCGCTCTCCGAGCCCGCAAAAGTCACGGTGACGTTTCGCCTGAGCGGGGAGGCGGTGTGTATGCGCCCGCAACGCGCGGGGGCGGAGCAGGCGATCTTCGGGCAGGTGGGCGCACCGTTGGTGTTCGGGGTCAACGGGTTGTATGACATCCGGCAAGATTTGCTGCTCTCCTGGCACGGGTGCGCGTGGCGCTGGCTGAGCGACGGCATGGTGCGCGACGCGCAGGGTGATCTGCTGGCGGAGGTCGAGGTGGAGATGGGGCCGATGGTGTGGTTCCTCAACCTGCAGCCGCACTACTACCGCCAGCACCTGGGCTATGGCTACCATGAGCCGTGGCGCTTCCGGCCCGACCCGCGTCCCATTGCCGGGTGGTGTTCGTGGGAGGCTTATCGCCGCAGTGTCTCCGAGGCGCATATTACTGAGGTGTCCGCCTTCTTCGCCGAAACACTGAAGCCGTACGGCTTGGAATACATTCAGATTGATGACGGCTATGAGCCGACTCCCATTCCGGCGAACCCCGCCGGCAGCATTGCGGAGAACTGGCTGACCACCAATGACCAGTTCCCCCACGGACACGCGGGGGCGATCGACGCCATCACCGCGCAGGGGCTGACGCCGGGTATCTGGGTGTCGGCCTCGCTCACCAACGACGATTTCTCGCTTTACCACGCCGATGAAATTATCACTGACGCGGACGGCGTCCCTGTGAAGGGGGACTGGCTGGGCTACGTGCTCGACTGTGAGCCGGAGACGTTGCAGACGCACGTCTTTCCCTATTACCGCAAGCTGCGCGAGCTGGGGTACCGCTACTTCAAGACCGACCAGATTCGCCACCTGTTCATCGATGGGCTGCAGAAGGCGGTGCGGCAAGGCATTTTGAGCAACGCCGACGCCGAGCGTCGCTTCCGCGCGTACATGGAATGCACGCGCGAAGGCATGGGGCCCGATGCGTTCTGCCTTTCCTCCTGGGGCGTGCTGTCGCAGGTGGTTGGGGTGGCGGATGCGTGCCGGATCTCGATGGACGCCAACCCCACCTGGGCGGGCGTGCGCATGCAGATCGTGGAGCAAGCACGCTGGTACCATGCGCAGCGCATCCTGTTTATCAATGATCCCGACCATATCTGTGCCCGCGCCAAGCTGGAGTGGACGCGGAGCATCATCTCGCTCTTCTCGCTCACCGGCGGGCTGTTCATGTTGAGCGATCCGCTGGAGGCCTATGACGCGGAGCGGGTGCGCCTGCTGCAGCAATGCTTGCCGCCGTTAACCACCACCACCGGCGAGACGGGCCCGCTGCCGCTCGACAGCGCCGCCTATACCTGGACGAAACTGCATGGGTTTGCCGTGAAGCGTGACACCCCGGTGGCGGCAGAGGACGTGGAGCTGAGCGAAGCGCTGCAGATGGCGGGCGAGTTTCCGACTATGCATGACGACCACCCCTTCTCCACGTTATGGGCGGTCCGCCTCGGCGAGAGCGGTCGGCGCTGGACGGTGGTCGGCCGTTTCGCCACCACGCCGCTCCGCGCCTCCGCGTTGGCGCTGGCCCATGTCGGGCTTGACCCGGTGGGCAGTTATCATGTGTTTGACTTCTGGGCGCAGCAGTATCGCGGCCGCGTCAGCGGCGCTATCCCGGTCGAGGCGCTGCCGCTCGGGCATTGCCAACTGCTGGGCGTGCGCGCGGTGCTGGAGCATCCGCAATTCCTCGCCTCCAGCCGCCACATCAGCATGGACGCGGTGAGCGTGCAGGACGAGCGCTGGGCGGACGACACGCTGACGCTTGAGCTGACCGGCGTGCAGGACACGGAAGAGACCTACTGGATCTGGCTGCCCGAGGGCTGGGCCCTGCGCGCAGTGGCCGCCGAGCAGGTGACCGTTGTCGCTGAAGCGCAGGGGGAACTGTTACCCGTGCGCGTGCGATTCGACCGCCCGGACGGCACGGTGCGCGTACGGTTCACGCGAGTGTAATGTAGGGGGAAACGACAGAGGGAGAGCGGGGCATGTTTTTCCACCCCTGGGATAGCCGGGCTAGGGCCCTGTTCCAGACAGTGCTGTTGACACCAGCCCTGCCTGAAGTCCTTAGCACTGTCTGGAAGCCGACCGCGGTCGCGCTCAGCCTGCCGACAGTACCTCCCCGGAGATGCATCTCGCGGCACGCTGAGCGCGACTCCGGGCTGCGGCCCTCCAGCGGCTTCCAAACAGCAAAAACGGGCGTGCCGCCCTTCTCCACTGGTAGAAAGACCCGTCTCCGTGCGATGAGGGGTATACTGAGGTGCGGTACGCCCATGACAGTTATGACCGGAAGCACTGTGGTGCCT
>DASXVL010000235.1:0-10947 GCA_036504255.1 Armatimonadota bacterium
AAGGACTTTAGGTCAGCGTCGTGTCGGCGGCACCATTAGGAACGGGGCCTGTTTTGCGTCATGTTAGTCGCAAAACAGGCCCCTCGGTGGATTACTCCGGGAGGGGCCTGTGGTATAGCGGTCAGAAACAGGGGCAGTTAGTCTTTTTTGAATTTGCTGAAGACGTCGCCGAAGAGGTCACCCAGGGTGGGGGTGCTGTACTCTTCTTTCTGCTTGGTCATGAATTGATGGAGTTCCTGGCGTTCGCTGGCGCGGGCCGCTTCGCGGATGCTGAGCGTGATGCGGCGTTCGCGTTGGCGGAACTCAATGAGCTTGGCGGTGACGGTCTGCCCGACTTCGACCACGCCCTCGGGCGTTTCGATGCGCTTCTCCGAGAGTTCGCGGTTGGGAATGACGCCTTCGACGCCGTCCAGCACTTTGACGATGGCGCCAAATTTCTCCAGGCGGATGATTTCCACTTCGAGCACTTGCCCGACTTTGATGTCATTGCGCGCGATGGTCCAGGGATCGTCGGTCAGTTGCTTGAGGCCGAGGGAGATGCGTTCGCCGTCGCGCTCGATCTTGAGCACTTTGACTTCGATCTCGTCGTCAACTTTGACGATTTCTTCCGGCTTCTCCACGCGTTCCCACGCCATGTCGGAGACATGGAGCAGGCCATCGATGCCGCCAATGTCGACAAAGGCGCCGAATTCGGTGATGCGGCGGACGGTGCCGGTGATGGTTTGCCCGATGGTAATCGCGCTCAAGGTCGCCGCGCGCTCAGCCAGGCGTTTTTCCTCGGCGACTTTGCGCTCGGAGAGGAGTACACGCCCTTTTTCGCGGTCGATTTCAAGCACCCTGGCTTCGATCGGTTGCCCGATGTAGCGCTCCAGGTTGTTCAGGTTGCGCGTGGCGATCTGCGACTTCGGGATGAAGCCGCGTACGCCCATATCGACAACCAATCCGCCTTTGACGGCGTCCACGACCAGGCCACTGACATTGGTCTGGGCGTCACAGGCGGCCTGCAAATCATCCCATACACGATCGTAGTCGTTGGTCGTACCTTCGGTGACGCCACCCTCGGCAATGGGGGAATCATCGATTTCAATGAACTCGGTAGCCATGAATGCTCCCTTTCGGTCCCGCCCCGACATCCGCGCAGGGCATGCTGCGGCCGGGGGTGATAAACTGCACCGTTAGCATACCATATTCACGACAAAGGAGGAAAGATGTCGCGAATATGAGGAACGAAATTTTTACAGTTTCTCGCGATACGGATGGTGTGTTGTCATGCACGCGGCGAAAAAGCGTATCGCGTTTGGCGTATAGCGTATAGGGAACGAGGGCTCGCGGGGTTTCCAGACGCTAAACGCTTGCGAACACCCCGATACAGGCAGCACGACATCACACAATGTGTATGGACCGTGCCGCTGGGCGCTCAGGCCAGGGTGCATGTACTCTCTGTGAGGTTATGTTGCGAACCTTGGGTAAAAAAATTATCGTGTGCAGCATCGGCCGGGGACAGGCATCTGAGTTGCTACCGGTTGCGCACGTTAACTCAGATGTTCGTTGCCTGTCCCCCGATAATAGCCGCTTTCGCTAATGCCGGAAGGAGTATCGCCATGTCGTATACACGGGACGAACACCGGGGGACGGGCAACGGACATCGTGCAAGAGCGCTTCCGGGAGCAAGCAGGTGCCCGTCCCCAACCGGCCACGGTTCCCCGCGTGGGTGACGTTGCTTTTCGTGATCGCACAGCGCCAATCTCCTGCCGCTTTTCTTACAGTAAATACATGCACCCTCAGGGCATGCCGAAGAGAACTTTATCCTCGCCGGTCAATTGTTTGATCGCCGCTTGCATGGCCGTGGGCTCACCGAGCAGGATGAGGATATCCCCCGTCTGTGCCTGGTAGCTGTCCAGGTCGCGCATGAGCATGCGGCCATCGGCGGTGGCGACCCCCAGCAGGTGCACGCCGAGACATTCCACGTCGGAGGTTTTGCAGATGGGCTGGCCGATGATGGGCGCGTAGGGACCGAGGGTGACCTCTTCGAGTACGAGTTCCATGGATTCGTCATGAACGACCGTGTCGAGAAAATCGACGACGGACGGGCGCAACACCGCCTGCGCCATACGGCGCCCGCCGATGACATAGGGCGAAAAGACCCGGTTCGCGCCGGCGCGTAACATTTTGGCCTCGCCGGAGGCGTGCGAGCAGCGGGTGACGATGTAGAGATTGGGGTTGAGCACGCGCGCGCTTAGCGTGATATAGACATTCTCCTCATCCGTGGCGGCAACGGCGATGAGGCCCTTCGCCCGTTCGATGCCGATATGGAGGAGCTGATCATCCTCGCGGGCGTCGCCCGTGTTATACGGGTAGCCGGACATCTCCAGGTTATTGGCTTGATTGGGGTTATGTTCGATGACCGCGAACGGTTGCCGGGCGCGGGTGAGTTGCCGGGCGATCTCTTGCCCCATGCGGCCAAATCCGCAGATGATGTAATGGTCGTTCAGTTGTGCGATGCGTTGTTCCATGCGTCGTGTTCCCCAGTAATACATAAGCTCGCCGCGTACGATGGCCTCGACAAGCAGGCTGACGCCCCACAAGGCGACGAGGATGATGGTGGCGATGAAGAAGATGTCGAACCATTCCGCCCGCGGCGTATGCAAAATATCCGGGCGCGTGTCGCCGCCGAGGGTGGAGACGGTGAGCACAACCTGCAGCAGCGCGCTGCGCAGATCCATCCCGGCCGCCTGCCAGTAGAACGTCACGCCGGTGACGAACTGAATAAAAAATAGCAAAGCGACGATTTTGAGTTGGTAGAGCGGTGAGCGCCAGCGTTCGCGTAGACGATGGCTCCGAGCTACGGGCGTTTGCTGAATCGTGTGAGCCTCCAGAGAGCGATGATGCGATGGGAGAATATGATGACGATACCAGATGACGACGTATCGGACAAGTCCCGCCCGGCGTCAGGCAGTCCGCGTGGGTGGTTTGGCGCCGATGAGGCGTTCGACGGCATCCAGCAGTTCACGGCGCTCGAAGGGCTTGGTCAGGTAATCATCGGCATGAACGACTTCCAAGCCGATGACTTTATCGAGGGGTTGGCTGCGCACGGTGAGGATGAGCACCGGCAGGTCTTTCGTCTGCGGACGGTTTTTGATATTGCGGCAGACTTCCCACCCGTCCATCTCCGGCATCATGATATCCAGGATGACCAGGTCGAAGCTGTTGTGTTCCAGGGCCTTCAATCCTTCGACCCCATTGCTGGCTTGCACCACGTCATATCCGGCAGCTTCGACGATCAGGGCGACGAGTTGCCGGATATCCTGTTCGTCATCAACAACAAGAATGCGATGAGTCATTAGCGTAATACTCCTTCATCCAAAGATCCACGAGCGGTACAGCCAACCTGCACAGTGTAGCGGAACTCCGGCCATTTCCGTGTGATGCTAGCCGGTCAATCGGTCATGTTAGCC
This sequence comes from Armatimonadota bacterium, assembly GCA_036504255.1. Classification (GTDB taxonomy): domain Bacteria; phylum Armatimonadota; class Hebobacteria; order CAIYQO01; family CAIYQO01; genus DASXVL01. The sequence continues at coordinate 3,456 of DASXVL010000235.1, forward strand.
CAAGACGGGCAAGTCCAACGGCTTCGGCGCGGCGCTGATGACCTCAACGCCCGTCGTCGTTAACAGGACAAGATCTTCGATACGCACTCCGCCGACCTCCGGCAGGTAAATGCCGGGCTCGATGGTGACGGTGGCCCCGGCGGGCAACAGTCCGTCGTAGGTGCGGCTGAGGCGCGGCGCCTCATGAATTTCCAGCCCGACCCCATGCCCGGTGCCATGGCCAAAATAGTCGCCGTAGCCCGCGGCCTCGATGACGGCGCGGACGATGCCATCGGCTTCGCGCCCGGTCATGCCGGCAGCCACCTGGGCGATCCCGGTCTGCTGCGCCTCGGCGCAGATGCGGTAGATCGTCTGCGCAATGGGGGGCGCTTCGGCGACGGCGAAGGTGCGCGTCATATCCGCGCAATAATGCGCGTAGCGCGCGCCCATATCGACGACCACCAGGTCACCGGGCTGCAGCGCGCGTTCGCCGGGTTGCGCATGGGGCAGGGCGCCGTGGTCGCCGGTGGCGACGATGATATCGAAGGCCAGCCCCTGCGCGCCGTGATGGCGCATCGCCCATTCCGCTTTCAACGCGAGGCTGCGTTCGGTGATCCCGGGTTTCACCATGCTGGTCAGGTGCGCATACGCCAGATCGGTGATGCGCGCCGCCTCTCGGATGCAGGCGAGTTCTTCCGCATCTTTCACCAAGCGGAGCGCTTCGATGAGACCGGCGACGGGCCGCAGTGCGATGGATGGCGTGGGCTCATCGCCCCCGAGCTCGCGGTACCAGGCGACGGAGAGATCATCCGGTTCAAACCCGATGGCCGTGAGTGGCAGCGTGCCGAGCACCTGGCGGATGGTTTTGGGGAGCGCCTCATCCGCGCGGATAAAACGCCAGGCCGGCGCCTCCTGTGCCGATTGTAGCACGTAGCGGAAATCGCTGATGAGCAGCAGCGCATCGTCGGTGACGATGAGCGCTCCGGCGGAACCGCTGAACCCGGAGAGGTAATAGATATGCTCACGCTTGGTGATGAGCATGGCCGGTAGGCCATGCTCGCGCAGACGTGTCCTAAGCTGCTCAACCCGCAGTGACATCGCGCATCCTCTCTCTTTCCATGGTGAGGAATGATGTTATGACAGCGTACTGGCCGCCCGGAGGGCCAGGAGATAACTCTCCGCGCCGAAGCCGCAGATTTGTCCCACGCACACTCGACTTAAAAAACTGTGATGTCGGAACTCCTCACGGGCGAAGACATTGCTTAAATGCACTTCAATGGTGGGGAGTTGCACACCTTGAATGGCATCAGCGATCGCCAGACTGGTGTGGGTGTAAGCGCCGGCGTTAATGAGCAGGACATCCGCCCATTCCGCGGCATTTTGAATGGCGGTCACGATGTCGCCTTCGCTATTGAACTGGTGGGTGCGCACCTCGACGCCGAGTTCGCCGGCCAATGCGGTCAGCCGTCGGTCAATCTCCGCTAGCGTCACCGTGCCGTAGACTTCAGGCTCACGCCGCCCCAGCAGATTGAGATTCGGACCGTGAATGACAACGATTTTTCGCATGTGTCATGTCCCTCTGGTGGCGAATTGACGGGAAATCGGACGCGTGGTAGGAAAAATATAGCATAGCTGGCGAAGGAGGGCAAGCGATTCGTACCGGGAAACGGGGCAATGGTGGTGAATTTTACACGGACGTTTGGAAAAACTTACAGCAAAGCGCTAGCTACTCGCCTCGGCGAGCACGATTTGGAAGGCGTCACGCATCTTTTCCCAGGTGCGGTCCAGCGCTTCGGGCAGCACGCGCGTGTGGCCCACCGTGGTGATGAAGTTGGTGTCGCCCACCCAGCGCGGGACGATGTGCAGGTGCAGATGCTCGGCGATGCCCGCGCCGCCGGCGCGCCCGAGATTCATGCCGATATTGAAGCCGTCCGGGCACATCAGCCGCTTCAGCGCGGCGATGGACAGGGTCGCCAGCCGCATCATTTCCGCCTGCACCTCCGGCGTCAGTTCGGCTAATTCCGACGTGTGCTGGTAGGGAATGACCATCAGGTGCCCGTTATTGTAGGGGAAGACATTCAGGATGACGAAGCAGGTCTGCCCCCGGTGGACGATGCAATTGGCGCGGTCGCAGTCTTCGCAGGGTTTGGCGCAGAAGATACATTCGCCCGACGGTTTGCCGGCCTTCTCGATATAGTCCATGCGCCACGGGGCGCTCAGATGCTCGGGTCCACACGGTTCGCTCATAATGTCTTCGGCGCCTCCAGCCAGTAGTATTCCCCACGACACCCGCGTCAACCTGCAGAAAAATATGCAGGTTGAGGCCGGGAGGCCTACCAGGCTTCACATGCCTGCCACTCGGTCCACTCGCCGAGCAGCTCAATTTCCATCTCCAGGTCGTAGCCGAAAGCCTCATGCACGCGCCGATGCATCCAGTGCGCCAGATTGCGGATATCCGACGCGGTAGCGCCCGTATGAGCGAGGATGAAATTCGCGTGCTTCTCGGAGACTTCGGCCCCTCCGATGCGATAGCCTTTCGCCCCGGCGCGGTCGAGCAGCTTGCCGGCGGCGATGTCCTCCGGATTTTTAAAGGTGCTGCCGGCCGTGTGGCAGCGCGTCGGCTGGCGCGAGGTGCGCTTGGCTTCCAAGCGCGTCATTTTGGCGCGGATGACATCGGGGGCGCTCGGTGTCAAACGCAACTGGGTGGAGAGCACAATGAGATTGCCACCCTGCAACGCGCTGCAGCGATAGCCGTAGTCGAGCTGCTCGCCGCTTTTGACCAGGCGTTCGCCGGATGCGGTCAAGAAGTCGGCGCTGACGACGAGGTCGCTGATGCTGCCGACATCGGTGCCGGCGTTCATCACCAGCGCGCCGCCGATGGTGCCCGGAATGCCCATGGTCGATTCCAAACCGCTCAACGATTGCTCGGCGGCATAGTGGACGGCGCGCCAGAGCTTGGCCCCCGCGCCCGCGGTGATCATATCTTCCGCGTGCGTCAGGGAGGCAAAGTGGGGGGTCAGGCAGATTACGGCGCCGCGAATCCCCGCATCGGCGACCAGCAAGTTACTGCCATTACCGATGACGCGGACAGGCACGTGGGCGGCATAGAGCAACTCAAGCATGACGGCAAGGTCTTCGGCGTCCGCCGGAGCGAGAAAGAGATCCGCCGGTCCGCCGACACGGAAGGTGGTGTGACTGGCCATCGGCTCGTTGCGCACGATGCGCCCACGCACATGTATAGTTAACGCCTGCAGCAAATCGTCGGTGACGGCCGCAGGGCTGTAGTTCTCTTCAGGCTTAAACGATGATGTGATCAATATGCCAACCTCAACCTCACTCGCCTGTGAGCGATGACACGAAACCGGCGGCGGGCGCCGGAGAATATCGGTGATGGTGTTAGTATTGTACTAACTGTTGCGCTACCGTGTTCACGTCGCCCGCGCCGATGGTAATGACGACATCCCCCTGTTGCATCGGCGGAATGGTAATGGACGCGAGCGGCACGCCGGCGTATCCGGCGGCCTGTGCGAGCGCGGAGACCGCTTCATCCAATGACGCCAGCGCACAGACGGCCCGCTGTGGGTCCAGCGCCGCCAGGCGTTCGACCAGCAGGTGGTGGCTGATGCCGGGAATGGGCAGTTCGCGCGCCTGATAGATGGGCGCGATGAGCACCAGATCCGCCTGCGTGAAGGCGCGCGCAAAATCGTCGAGCAGGTCACGGGTGCGGCTGTACAGATGCGGTTGAAAGAGTGCGATGACCCGCCCGGAAAAGGCTTCACGCGCCGCGGCCAGCGTGGCGCGTATTTCCGTGGGGTGGTGCGCGTAGTCATCGACGACGACGGCGTGGCCGCAGTGGCCCAGGCGTTCAAACCGCCGATGCATGCCCGGGAAGGCGGCCAGCCCGCGCTGCACGGCGGCGAAATCCGCCCCCATTTCCAGTGCGAGGGCGGCGGCGCCGGCGGCATTACTGACATTGTGCTGACCGGGCACGCGTAAGCGCACGCTACCCAGCGCCTGCGACCCGGCAGACAATGTGAACGAGGGTTCGGCGTCGAGGACGACGTCGGTCATGCGATAATCGCAGCCCGCCGACGCGCCGTAGGTGACCGTGCGCGGGGCCAGCGCCGTCATGCGTTGCAGCATGGGGTCATCGCCATTGAGTACGGCGACGCTGCGCACCTGGCCGAGAAATTGCCGGAAACTGGCGTACAGGTGCTCGGGCGTGCCGTGGAAATCCAGGTGGTCCACCTCGACGTTGGTGATGAGCGCGGCCGCGGGGGTGAGATTGAGAAAGGAGTTGTAGGCTTCACAGGCTTCCACCAGGATGAGATCGCCCCCCGCCCGCGCATTGCTGCCCAGGGGGGCCAACTCGCCGCCCAGGATGCAGGTGGGGTCCATGCCGGCCTCAAGGAAGATTAACGCCAGCATACCGCTGGTGGTGGTTTTGCCGTGCGTGCCGCTGACGGCCACGCCGCGTCCGGCATTCGTTAACACGCCGAGCAAGTCCGCGCGTTTGATGATGGGCAAGGACCAGGCTTTGGCTTGCCGCCATTCCGGGTTGTCGGCTTTGATCGCGTCGGACAGCACCAGCACGTCCTGCCGGGTGAGCTGGGACGCGTCGTGCCCGACGTAGATGTCCGCTCCCGCGGCGCGGAGCTGGTCGAGCAGGGCGGACGGCCGGGCGTCCGCACCGCCGACGCGTAGCCCGCGCGCGCATAAAATCTGCGCGATGGCGCTCATGCCGATGCCGCCGATACCGACGAAGTAGTAGCGGCGCGTGGGGTCGAGGTGTATGGGTACTGTCTCCTGGTGTTCCGTGACGGTGATCTCCAATCGCAGGTGTTCCGGGTCACCCCGGTGTATTATTTGTTGCTGGTTAGGCGGTCTTCGGTGAGGTACGCGACTGCTTGCCTGTGCGCATGCCGGAGACATTGAGCAGCAGGCCGGCCATCATCATACTGGCGATCAACGAGGTACCGCCGTAACTGATAAACGGCATATTCATGCCGATGCACGGGATGAGGTTGGTCACGACGGCCATATTGACCAGCGCTTGCGTGGTCAGCATGATGGTGCACCCGGCGGCGACCAGGGCGCTATATTCGTCCGGGGCGCGGTGCGCCACGGTAAACCCGCGAAAGATCATGAAGAGATACGGCACGAAGAGGAAGAGGAGCATGAAGACAAACCCCAACTCTTCGGCGATAATGGCCAGAATGTAATCGTTATGTGCGCCGGGCAAGTAGAACCATTTCTGACGGCTCATACAAAACCCGCGCCCGAACATGGTGCCGGAGCCCACGGCGATGAGCGAATTCCGTGGCTGGTAACTCTCCTGGATGCTTTCATCGAACGGATGCCGCCAGGCCTCGATGCGGTTGACGCGGTGTCCGGAGAGAATGACGATGGCCGCCAGCGAGATGAGCGCCAGCAAGGGAACGCCCCAAAAACGGAATTTGGTACCCGCCACGGCCATCAGCGCCACACTGGCGAAGGCGAAGACGGTGGCGGTCCCCATATCCCCGACAGCGATGAGCACCAAGGGGACGCCAATGATCAGGTAGGGGCCGGTGAAGAGCCCCTTCCATGACCGAATGGACCACGGATGTTCGGCGATATAGGCGGGCAGAATCAACATCAGCGCCACTTTGGCGAACTCTGATGGTTGGAACTGGAACGGGCCAAGGGGAATCCAGGCTTTATTGCCATGCTTCGCCGTGCCCCAGACCAGCACGACGACCAGTAACGCGATGATCAGCGTGCCGAGAAATTTGGTATGACGATGAAAGAAGGCCAGCGGAATATGCATGCAGGCGAACATCGCCACCAGACCCATACAGGCGAAGAGGATCTGTTTGCCGGCAAAGAGGAAGCTGCTGCTGCCGCCGCTCTCGGCCATCGCTTTGGGGTAGCTCGCCGTGTAGATGAACGTAATGCCCAACCCCACGAGAATGAGGAAGCAAAACAAGAGTGGCATGTCGAAGGCTGGTGCTCGGCGCATGATGGCTGTGACCTGGTGGTGGAACGGTATGAACTACTATACCAAAGGCCTTATGCAGCGTCAACGAATCGCGCTCGTGCCGTGAACGTGGCGCAAGATATATTTTTCCCACTTACCGAAAAATGGTGCGCCGAGACGACGTCTGGGCTGGAGGGGAGCGCAGGACGACCGGCGAAAGAGGGTAATATCGTAGACGGGTGGAGGGAATGTTATATGGATGAAAACTTCAGCGCCAAGCTGAAAAAGACCGCGGAAGAGGTGGTGCTGCGTGTCGGGGAAGCGGCCCAGCAAGCCGGCGAGCGTCTCGGTGAGATGCGCGACCACCAGCGCCTCACTCAACAGATCCGTACGTTGCAACAAGAGAAGGAGCAGTGCCGACAGAGTATGGCGGATCTCGTCATCCGTATGTTCGATCAGCAGGCGTTCGCGGACGCGTTGCTGAAGCCCGAATATCAACGCATTAAGGCCATTGAGGCGGAGATCTCCTGCCTGGAGCAGGAACGCATGGCCATCGGTCAGGTCGGCGAGAGCGCCTGTACCTGCGAAGTCACGACCAAGGAGTAACGAGTACCGGTGCGTCGCCAACGTCCCAGCCTGAATTTGACCGAATGTTTTGAACGTCTCGCGGCAGATGTGTGCGCGCGCGTGCTGGCATTGGCCCATATTAACCCGCGTCGGGTGCTCTTCTGCCTGACGCGGGCGCGCCGTACGTCGTTGGGCGGCACCTACGCCAAGATTATGCCCATGCGCTTCCCCGATGGTTCGCCGTTGAAGGCGGTGGAGGGGGGCATGTATGCGCTGCCGCAAATCCCCACCGTCGAGGGCGACATCCTCTACCTAATCTATATTTACCTGCCGCGCTTTTATCAGCAGCCGTTCGAACGGCGCGTGTTGACGGTCATCCACGAACTCTTCCACATCGCCCCGGCGTTTGACGGCACCATCCGCCGCATCGGCACACGCGCGCACGGCGCCTCACGCGTACAATTTAACGCACAGCTCACCCCGCTGGTTGACGCCTACCTGCAGAGTGACCCGCCGGAGGAAGTGCTGGCATTTCTACGCGGGGATTTCACCGCGCTGGCCAGTCAGTCGCAGTTGACCGGGCGCGCCCTGGCGCTGCCCAAAGCAGTGAAGCTGGGCGCCGCGCAGGTGGTGCCGGTGCTTGACTGATGGGGTGGGGCGTGGGCTGTACGGTGCTAAGGTTTTAGGCTGGGCTCGTGTCCACAGCACTGTCTGGAACAGGGCTATAGCCCGGCTATCCCAGGGCTGAAACAACTGGAGACGGCCGTGCCCGGTGCCAAGCGTTTGGGACTGTCCTCGCGTATAACGCCACTGTGGCGGAGCAAACGCCGTGTCCAGGGTCAGCCGCCCTGGGGTCATCCGCGCCCGGTGCTGGACTGTCCCCTCTGGTAGGGCGATTTTCCGTAGCGCGCGCCCGCTGTGGCGCGCCTGTGGTGCAACCGTATCCGTGCGGCGTAAGGAAGCCGGGCGCCAATTTGGGAACGCTTA
>DASXVL010000236.1:0-10600 GCA_036504255.1 Armatimonadota bacterium
GCGCTCAGCCTGCCGATGGTGCATCCCCGGAAATGCCTCGCGCGGCCGGCTGAGCGCGACTCCGGGCCTGCGGGCCCTCCATCGGCTTCCAAACAGTGCTACGGACTTAGGGCTGGTCTATGTTTGGACATGCCGCCCATAGACCGCATTTCCCCGCTCCGCAGTCACATCAGAAGCGCAAGTCGCGATCACCGGAACGGATGCGGTCGAGGTACTCGATGGTCTTCTCACGAATTTTCGCGTTGGGGATGGCGTCGAGTTCTCGCGCGATGACCTGACTTCCTAACGCGCGCAGTTCGTCGTCGCCAAAATCTTCCATATACTCCTGCAGCGTGAGCATGGCGTTGGGCTGGCAGACGTTGGCGATTTGGCCGGTTTTCGCCAGGCGCATAAAGCGGTCGCCGGTGCGCCCTTCGCGATAGCATGCGGTGCAATAGCTCGGAATGTAGCCTTCCTTAATGAGCCCTTTGACGATATCCATGGCCGAGCGCTCGTCCGCGGTCTCGAACTGCGGTTTGCTGTCTTCAAAGCCCAGCTTGTGCGCGTGCGCGTAGCCCCCCACCCCGGTGCATGACCCGGCGCTCACCTGCGAGATGCCCACGGCGATGACCTCTTCGCGATAGCCCTCCGGCTCGCGCGTGGAGAGCAGCATGCCCGTGTAGGGGACCGCCAAGCGCAGCACGGCGACGATTTTCTTGAAGTCGTCGTCGGAGACGAGATAGGGGAAATCCGCCGCGGTCACGCCCTCGGCGGCGCGGATGCGCGGCACCGAGATCGTGTGCGGCCCCACCCCGAGCGCCGCCTCCAGGTGTTCCGCGTTCATGAGCATGCCCACGGTGTCATACCGCCAATCATAGAGGCCGAAGAGCACGCCTAGCCCCACGTCGTCGATGCCGCCTTGCATGGCCCGGTCGTGCGCTTCGGTGTGCCACGCGTAATTGTGCTTTGGCCCGGCAGGATGCACGCGCAGGTAGGTCGGCTTGTGGTAGGTTTCCTGGAAGAGGATATAGGTACCGATGCCGGCGTCTTTCAGTTTACGGTAGTTCTCCACCGTGGTCGCGGCGATATTGACGTTCACCCGGCGAATTTCACCGTTGTTATGCTTGATCGAATAAATCGTCTGAATGCAGTCGAGGATATAGTCGATGGGGCAGTTCACCGGGTCTTCGCCCGCTTCCAGCGCCAGGCGCTTGTGCCCCATGCTCTCCAGCACGTGGACCTCTTCCAGCAACTCTTGCTGGGTGAGGCGCCGCCGAGTCATACAGTGCTCGTGGTTATAGCCGCAGTAGGTACACTTATTGACGCAATAATCGGAGAGGTAGAGCGGGGCGAACATGACGATGCGCCGGCCATAAATATGTTCCTTCACCGTGCGCGCCAGCGTAAAGATCTCGTCGAGAATCTCCGGCGTCCGGCATTCCAGCAACACGGCGGCCTCGCGGTGCGTCAGTCCCTGAAACGTCGCCGCCTTGTCGAGGATGGCGCGGATGCGCGCTGGGTCGGCCGCGACCGCCTTCGCCGCCGCCAAGGTTTCGAGAATCTCGTCATGACAGATAAACTCGTCCGCATCCATCGATTTCACGTCGTACATGTGTGCTGCTCCTTCGGCCACGCGCCTAGCTATTCTTTCGTCAGCGCCGCTTTCACGGACACCTGGCTGATACGTCCGAGCCGTCCGGTGAGCGCGCTGATTTCGTCGGTTGCGCCATCGACCATCACGGAGATGATCGACACGCCCCGTTCTCGGTAGGGAATCCCCATGCGGCCGATAATGATGCGGGCGAACTCATGCAGCACCGCGTTCACTTCTTCCGCGGCGGACAGATGCTCGACCACGATCCCCACCACACCCAAACGTTTGAACATACAGACCTCCCCAACGCGAAAAACCCTCCCGCGCAAAGGCACGGAAGGGCGTTAAGGATACACGGGTAGTATGCGTCACGCTTCGCGCGCCTTCCCGCTCGGAACACCTCACGGTCAGGTGATGTTTACCAACCAACCGAAGAATCAATCCTCCGGTCCGTCAGAGACATTGTAGTCCCACGCAGAGCGCCCTGTCAATAATGCCGAGCAAATAAAGCGATGAAAAATATGGTATTCAACCAACACACTTAGCGCATGGCGCTGACAGGAGGGCATGATGGATCGGCGAATGGTTTTCTGTAGTACAAGTTAGCGCCTACTCACCTTGAGAGCGCACCAGAGGAGAACAATCATGGGAACCAGAGGTCGTGAAATTGTCGGGTTGTCGATCGATCTGTTGATCGACACCCTGAATAAAGCATTTGCCGATGAATGGCTGGCCTACTATCAATATTGGATTGGGGCCAAAGTGGTGAAAGGTCCGACGAAAGAAGCCGTGATGGCCGAACTGAACCTGCACGCGCTCGATGAATTGCGTCACGCGGGGCTGGTGGCTAACCGCATCATCCAGCTTGGCGGCACCCCGCTCACCGATCCCGCGCAATGGCTGCAACTGTCCGGCTGCGGGTACATGGCCCCCAATGATCCGTTCGAGCGCATGATCCTCGAACAAAACATCGCCGGGGAGCAGTGCGCCATCAGCACGTATTCCAAGCTGCTCGACCTGACCCGCGGCAAAGACGAGGTCACCTTCAACATGGTCGCCCTCATCCTCACCGACGAGGTGGAGCATGAAGACGACCTGCAAAACTTGTTAGAGGACCTCGATCTGATGCTCAGCCATCGCTAATGCCAGTAAGGGCTCAGCAACAAATGAAATGAACGGTGGAGGAGCCTCGCGCTTTTCCACCGTTCATGCGTGTCCGTGCCATGCTAGAGCGGGGGATACAGCCCTAAACTCTCCCAACCATAAGCCTCGGCGACGACTGAACCGCCGAAAGGCAGGAGTTCGCGCAGATTGCTTTCTTGCAATTTGCTAAACATCTCTTCCGGTGTCCGCCGCACCACCATGAGCACATTGGCCAGTTTGCGCTCCGTCGAGATGATGCACTTTCCGTTCACGGCGAAGCCGGTGGAGCCGCCGCCGTCGAGGGCCATGGCATCCGTACAGCCGAGTTGCAACATAATGTTTGCCAATTCGGGGAGTAGTACCCGTCCGGTCTGCACCATAACCACGTGATGATTCATCACCCCGACGGCAATGCGCGAAGTACAGCGCTGCATATACCGGTCATGAAACCCCTGGCTTGCCGGATCAACCGCCACTTGCCCGCGGCGCAGCACACGGACACCGCCTTGCAACACGCTCTCGCATTCTACCCAGCCGAACGGACCGTACGGGCCATCGACAATAGCCGGCACGTTGCCCTTGGTGACGATGAGCGCCGACCCGATGCGCGAGGTCACGAATAAACTCTTGCCGCGCACGACGATATCTCCCACCGGCTCGCCATTTTGCAAGTCAAAGAAAGCGCCGGTCGTCTGCACCAGGCAGTCCGATTCGTCGAGAAAGTCACGAAAGGATTTGCGGTTATTCGGGGCATCCAGGGCGACGCCGGGGGTAACGAGCAACGAGGGGTCATGCAGATCGATGTACGCCGCGTTCACGGTGACATCGCCGATAGTCGTCTTGATGGCGCGTATACTATTCATTTCCGCGTGCAGCGGAAGCCAGCAGAGCAGGAACAGCGCGATGGTGACTGCGTATTTCATAAGCCTCAAACAACGCCGGGCTCGGTAACAATCCCGACGGGAACATTCTCCGGGTGTGCGGTGAGCGGTTGCAACTGCGTACCACTCATCGCTCGGTTAGTATAGTATACCGCAGGCTGCTCCGTGTGAGAATAGCATGAGCCTTTGATGAGGGCGGAAGGGGGCATTTGCTACTCCCCGAATAAATCCGTTAACGCCAACTGCGCCTGCCGCGGTCGTTTGGCGCGCCATTGCGGCGTCACCCGTTGCAGCAACTCGGCGCTGATATCCTGTACGAACGGGGAGAGGCGGCGCGCCGTGCGCTCCCCGTACAGCGTGCGCGCTTCGGCATAGGAGAGAAAGAGCTGCGTGCGCGCGCGGGTCATGCCCACGTAGCAGAGGCGGCGTTCCTCGTCTTCCGGCGACGCCGGGTGCGGAAAGCTCCCCTCTTCGCAGCCGATCATGAATACCACCTCCCACTCCAACCCTTTCGCCGCATGCACGGTCATCAACGCCACGCGCGCCGCTCGCGGATCATAGACGTCGATGTCGCGCTCCAACTGTACGCTCTGTAGGAAGGCTGCCAGGTTTTCCGTGTGCTGCGCGCGCAAGAGCAAGGCCTGCCACGCCGGTTCGTCCAACGTCTCCTGCGCGATGTGCAGCGCCACGCAGGCCTGCAGGATGGCGCGCACCGCCCCCTCGTCTCCCTGCACCGGCAGCCCTTTCAGCCACGCCAGTAGCTGCCGCACATCCGGGCGGCCAAAGATGTCCTTGCGCGCCGCGCGCTGGAAGGGAATACCGCTGCGCGTGAACGCGAGCTGCAGTTCCTCGCCCACCACGTGCGTGCGGTAGAGCACGGCAATGTCGTTGAAGCCGATATTCGTCCCCACGCCGTCGCCGCTCCGCCCGGAATCCACCGAGAAGTGGCTGATGCCGCCCAGCAATGATTCAATGGTCTGCACCACATATTCGGCTTCCGCCTGTGGCGTCGGCAGCGCGGTCACGGTGAGGCGCTCGGGCCCGGGCTGCGTACTCCACAGCTCCCGCTGCAGCAAGCTTGCCGGGGCAATCACCTGGGCACTCGCGCGCACAATCGTCTGCGCGGAGCGATAGTTGCGCGTCAGCGCCACCTGCGTCGCCTCGGGGTAATCGCGCGCGAAGCGCAGGAAGTAGCGCACGTCCGCGCCACGGAAGCCATAAATCGCCTGATCCGGGTCGCCGATAACGCAGAGGTCGCTGCCCGGCGGGCAGAGCAGGCGCATGAGGAGATATTGGAAGCTGTTCACGTCCTGGTACTCGTCGACGAAGACATGGGGCCAGCGACGCTGGTACTCCTCACGAATCTCCGCGTGTTCGGCGAGGAGCGTCAACGGCAGGATGAGCAGATCCGTGAAATCCAGCGCACCGGCGGCACGTTTGCACGCCGCATACGCCGGCGCGACCTGCCGCGCCCGTTCCGCGCAGAGCCGCAACGCCTCCGGGTCGCCGGTCGCCTCGGCATAAATCGTTGTCAGCGCTTGCTCGATCTCATCGAGGCGCGTCACCGCGTCATCCGCCGCGCGCTCCTGGGCGGATTGTTTGAGCAGTTCCTCCGCTTCTTCTTCCGAGAGAATGCGCACAGGCGTCGCGACGCCCAGCAATGCCGCGTGCTCGGCAATAATGCGAAACCCCAACTTGTGGAAGGTGGCGACGGTCGGGCGTCCAACAATTGACAGCTTGTCCAGGTCGGCGTTGATGCGCTCGGCCATCTCGCGCGCCGCGCGGTTGGAGAAGGTGAGCGCGAGGATGGTCTCCGGCGCGACATGCCGTGCGCTGACCAGCCCGTTGACGCGTTCCACCAGCGTGCGCGTCTTCCCCGCGCCCGGCCCGGCGACGATTACCAGCGGGGCGAGCGGGGCCTGCACGGCGGCGAGCTGTTCGGCGCTCAAACCGGCAGGCGCGGCCGTGGTCAACAGCGGCTCCGGGGCCTCGGGGACGGGCGCGCGCTTTACCGGTTTCTTTTTCGGTGAGGGCCCCAGGTCGGAAAAGAGTGAAATCTGCCCGAGCACCTGCGCACGTTCGTCCTCGTTGAAGACCCGGATGACGCCGTATTCGCCATCGTACCCCGGCGTGGCATGCACCGCACCGGAGCGCATCTTGGCAATGGCCCGCGCGAGCAGTTCCCCACCGCTGGCCGTGATCTGCGCCAGTTCCGCTTCACGCAGGATATAGAGTTCCGGTCCGATCTCCGCGAGCAATTTCTTGTACCACTGCAGCACTTTCTTGCTCGTTGCCGAGGTCTGCTGCAGTTCGCCGAGGATCTCCGCCAGCGAGAGCAAACTCTGAAACGCGAACGCGCCTGCCGGTTTTACGCCGCGCGGGCGGTCGGCCAGTTCCGTCACGCGGTAGTCCACCCCCAGCGTGAGCGGCCCGCCGCACACCGGGCAGCGTCCCTGCAGCCCGTGGCTTTCCTCCGGCGCGCAGCAGAAATCGCACTTCCGGTGCCCGTCGTAGTGGTACTTGCCCTCTTCGGGAAAGAATTCCAAAGTGCCCCAAAAGCCCGGCGTCTCGCGGCGCAGCGCCTGCATGACCTCCGGGTAATTGACGCCGCAGGTGAAGACATTCGCCTCGCGCCCGAGTTTGCCCGGCGAATGCGCGTCGGAGTTGCTCACCAGCGTATAGCGGTCGAGACTGGAGACCATCCAGTTCATCGGGGGATCGGAGGAGAGCCCGGTTTCCACGGCAAAGATGTGCTCCGCCAGGTCGCGATAACACGCGGCCACCGAGTCAAAGCCCGACTTCGACCCGAGCACGGAAAACCACGGGGTCCAGATATGCGCCGGGATGAGCACGGCATCCGCCGAGGCGTCGAGCAGAATTTCCAACAGATCGCGCGAGTCGAGCCCGAGGATGGGCCGTCCATCCGAGGCGATATTGCCGATGCGCTCCAGCCGCGTGGCAAATCGCTCCGCCGCCTCGATGCTCGGCAGGCAGACGAGGTGGTGCACCTTGCGCGTCGCGCCATCCGCCTTGTAAATGGTACTGATCTCGCCGGTGAGCAGGAAGCGGACATCCTCGCCCGCGACCGCCGCAGGCAGTTCACCCGTGGGCAGAAACTCGTCGCGCAGGCGGTACACGCCATCGCCCGCCGGCGCCAACTTCTCGCGAATTTCCGCCAGCCACCCCGGGTGCGTACAGTCGCCCGAACCGATAAGCGCAATGCCCTTCCGACGCCCCCAGGCGTACAGCTCTTCAAAGCAGAGTGTCGGCGAAGTGGCCCGCGAATAGCGCGAATGGATATGGAAGTCGGCGATGAAGGTCATGATGCATGCTCAGCTTTTCAACAATAACTCTCAACGGGGGACAGGCAACCGACGTGTGCGGAAGTTCGAAACCGACAGCAGGAACGCTGCCTGTCCCCTGGCGATGCGCACGGTTGGGGACTGGCACCGCATCTACTCACAGTATCGATCTTGCACATGGTGCAGTTGCCTGTCCCCCGGTGTTAGTCCGCAGTCTCTGTCTACTCCGTCAGCACCGCAAGAAACGCCTCACCATAGCGTTCCAGCTTCCGTTCGCCCACGCCGGAGATTTCTCCCATCTCGGCGAGCGAGGTCGGGTGCTGCAGCACCATTTCGCGCAACGTGCTGTCGTGGAAGATGACGTAGGGGGGCACGCCCGCCGCGCGCGCCAGTTCCAGGCGTACGGCGCGCAGCGCTTCCCACAGTGTCTGCTCTTCCGTGCCGAGATACTCGGTGGGCGCGGCGGCGGCGGCGCGGCGGCGTTTCTCGCGCACCACTTTGCGCGGCATGGGGTCTTTGCGCAGCAGCACGGTTTGCTCGCCCTGCAGCACGGTCAGCCCGAGGGGGGTGAGTTGCAGGCTCCCTATCCCTTCCTTATCCACCGTGCAATAGCCAAACGCCACCAGTTGCCGAAAGATGGAGGGCCATTCTTTTTCGGAGATATCTTTGCCGCCGCCGTAGGCGCTCAATTGGTCATGATGATTCTGCAGCACGCGCGGGGTCTCGTTGCCGAGCAGAATATCGGTGAGGTAGACCACGCCGAAGCGTTGGCCGGTTTGGTAGATGCAGTAGAGCGCCTTGCGCGCGGCCAGCGTACCGTCCCACGTTTCCACCGGCTCCAGGCAGGTGTCACAGTTGCCGCACGGCTCCGCCAATTCATCGCCAAAGTAACCGAGCAGCACCTGACGGCGGCAATGCGCCGTCTCGCAAAAGCCGAGTAGCGCGTTGAGTTTCTGGCGTTCGATGCGCTTGTGCGTTTCATCGGCTTCCGACTGCGCGAGCAATTGGCGCATGAGCGTGACATCGCCCAGCCCGTAGAGCATCCACGCGTCGGCGGGCAGCCCGTCGCGCCCCGCGCGCCCGGTCTCCTGGTAGTACGACTCGATACTCTTCGGGATATCGACATGCACCACGAAGCGTACGTCCGGCTTGTCGATGCCCATACCGAAGGCGATGGTCGCCACCATGATGATGCCGTCCTCGCGCAGAAAGCGATCCTGGTGCTGTTGCCGCGTCGCGGCGGGCAGTCCGGCGTGGTAGGGTAACGCGGGCCAGCCCTCTTCGCAGAGCCAAGCGGCGATGCTCTCCGTCTTCTTGCGCGACAGGCAGTAAACGATGCCCGCGTCGTGCGGGTGCTCGCTCTGCAAAAATTCTTTGATCTGCCGTTTCATGTTCTGCTTCGCCTGCACACGGTAGCGAATATTCGGGCGATCGAAACCGGTGAGGAACAGGTGCGCCGAGGAGAGCGCCAGCCGCTCGATAATATCTTTGCGCGTCAGTTCGTCGGCAGTCGCGGTGAGCGCCATGCGTGGCACGCCGGGGAAATGCTCGCGCAGCAGGGCGAGTTGCAGATATTCCGCGCGAAAATCATGCCCCCACTGCGACACGCAGTGCGCCTCGTCGATGGCGAACAACGCCAGCGGGCAGCGGGCCAGCAGCCCCAAGGTACGCTCCATGAGCAGGCGTTCCGGCGCAATATAGACGAGATCCAGCTCGCCAGCCAGCATGAGCCCCTCTACCTCCTGCGCCTCACGCGGCGACAGGGTGGAATTCAAAAACGCCGCGCGCACCCCGAGTTGCCGCAATGCGCTCACCTGGTCCTGCATCAAGGCGATGAGCGGTGAGACCACCACCCCCACCCCGGGACGCAGCAAGGCGGGAAGCTGGAAGCAGAGCGACTTGCCGCTTCCCGTCGGCATCACCACCAACGCGTCGCCGCCCGCGCACACCTGGGCGATAATCTCCTCCTGCGGCTCACGAAAATGCGCATAGCCAAAGACGCTATGCAACAACGTGCGCGCGCGGGAGCGCATCTCTTGATCAGTTTCAGTAGGCAGGGCTTGTATCATCTGGCAACTTTCACGCAGATTATAACACACCTCCGCATAGCACGCATACGTTTGATTTTAGCGGCATGCTGCGCAGTTCAGTAATACCGTATACCCCGCAAGCTTTTCGTGCAGGGTTCTCCCGGCAGCATCGCGAAAAGATACAACACTTCGCTAAAGGACCATTTTATGACACGAACCGCTGAATTGACCCACTTGAACCCCGACCTGCCGTTAACCGAACGTGTAGACACGCTGGTGGCGCAGATGAGCCTGCGTGAAAAAGTCGCGCAGATGGTGCACCGTTCCTCAGAGATTCGCCGGCTGGCTGTGCCCGCATATGACTGGTGGAACGAATGCCTGCACGGCGTGGGCCGCGCGGGGAAGGCCACGGTCTTTCCGCAGGCCATCGGCCTGGCGGCGACTTTTGACGTGCCGTTGCTGCAGCGCATGGCTACCGCCACTTCCGATGAAGCGCGCGCCAAGCATCACGAAGCGTTGCGCCTGGGCCACCGCAGCCAATATTTCGGTTTGACCTACTGGACGCCGAATATCAATATTTTCCGCGATCCGCGCTGGGGACGGGGACAGGAAACCTATGGGGAAGATCCCTACCTGACGGCGCGCCTGGGCGTGGCCTTTGTCCAGGGATTGCAAGGCGATGATCCGCACTACCTGAAACTGGTGGCGACTCCCAAGCACTACGCGGTGCACAGCGGTCCCGAACCCCTGCGCCATGTCTTCGATGCGGTGGTGAACGGTCGCGATCTGCGCGAGACCTATCTGCCCGCCTTCAAGGCCTGCGTACAAGAGGCCGGCGCCTGGTCGGTGATGGGCGCCTATAACCGTACCAATGGCGAGCCCTGCTGCGGCAGCCCGACGCTGCTGCAACAGATCCTCCGCGACGAGTGGGGCTTCCCCGGCTTTGTCGTCTCCGACTGCTGGGCCATCAGAGATTTTCACGAGGGCCATCACATCACCCAGACCCCGGCGGAGTCCGCGGTGCATGCGGTAAAGAGCGGTTGCGACCTGAACTGCGGCGAGCTCTTCAACGAACTGGTGAACGCGGTGAAGGACGGCATGATCAGCGAAGCGGAACTGGACGTGTCCGTGAAGCGGCTGATGACCGCGCGCTTCAAGCTGGGCATGTTCGATCCGGAGGAGCGCGTGCCCTATGCGGCCATCCCACCGGAGGTGGTGCATTGCGCCGCGCACAAAGCGCTGGCGCGGCAGACGGCGTGCGAATCCATCGTGCTGCTGAAGAACGACGGCAACCTGCTCCCGTTGGCGAAGAATGCGAAGACCATCATGGTTGTCGGACCCAACGCCTACAGCCTGGACGTGCTGCACGGCAATTATTTTGGCTACGCCCCGCAGATGACCACCATCCTGGAAGGCATCATCAACGCCGTCTCCCCGGGCACGCAGGTGCACCATGCCAAGGGGTGTTCGCTGGCCGGCAAAGCGCCGATCAATGAGAATGAATTCGCCTGGATGCTGCCGGAGACCGACCTGATCATCGCCGTGCTGGGCTTTGCCCCGGCGTTGGAGGGGGAGGAAGCCGACGCGAGTGACGAGATCGCCTCGGAAGGCGGCGGCGACCGCCTGCACATCGGCCTGCCCGGCCGCCAGTTGGAACTGCTGCAGAAGTTG
>DASXVL010000237.1:0-2537 GCA_036504255.1 Armatimonadota bacterium
TGTTGAGCGGGGCACTGGACGAGATGCACGGGGAAGAAATACGCCGCGGCAGCAGCCTGGTCGGTCCGCACCGCGATGACCTGCACGTGCTGGTCGATGGCAAGGACGTGCGACAATACGGCTCGCAGGGAGAACAGCGCACTGCGGCATTGGCATTGCGCGTGGCAGAATTCACACTATTGCAAAATCTCTTTGGCGAACCGCCGGTCTTACTGCTGGATGATATTCTCTCTGAGCTTGACCGCACGCGTCGCAATGCCTTGCTCGATCACCTCGCGCCCATCGCGCAGGTCATCGTCACGACGACTGACGTAGATGCCATCGGTCTACCCGAGCATGCTCATGTACAAATCTATCGCGTCACACAGGGAAATGTCTGTGTGCAAGCGTCCCCCGACGTCCTGTCATTGGGTGAAGGCGATACCGGATGCCCCATGCCGGAATGACCCAAAGCCATTGATGATCATCTCGAGGCCAATGCCGTTGTGTGCCGTATCATAAGTCAGTCCGTACGAAAGACAATCACCCGCATAGATGGCGGTGACGAGGAGATTACGCGATTTCCCCACCGTGAGATCCTGTCGGTTGGCGAGGTCGAGATGCCAGGGTCCACGGCGCGAGAGTGGGAATTCGACTTCCGTATACAATTCATCCGGAATCAGCACGCGGTCAAAGAGGAACGGAGAACTCCCCGCCTCCCGCCTGCGAAGAAAAGAAACATTGCCGTAAATCTTCGCGTCCAGCGGCGTCTCAACGGAGATCAGCCCCACCGTCGCACGATGTGTCTCATTCCCATAGAATGCCCCGCGCAGCCCTACTTCACCATGCAGTAACCAATGCGAGCCGAGCGCATAGTGTGGAGTACTGACAATGCCCCAGAGTTGCGCGCGCATTTTTGTCACATCGGTCGGGTCTTCATGGTAGCGTCCAACGCCCGACCCCACCGAGAGCACGAAACGCTGCGCCGGGTTCCCCGATAGTGGAATTTTGTCGACCTTGAGTTGGAGCGCGGGCAAACGATTAATGGTGAGGTGTCGCAAACGGTCATCCGCCAGCGTATCCGTGCTCACCAGGCGATTCTGTACGGCTTCATGCAGCGTAGCCACGAGCGACAAGGTACCATGAGCAAAGCTATTCGGCAAGGTAAACGGCCGGCTAATTTCCATACCGGCGCGCACATACTTTTCCGTACCCAGCCGACCGTTGATGGTGAGGTCGTCTTTCGAATCGAGCGCCATCAGATACTGGCTGCCCAGATATGTCCCATCCATCTTATTGAACCCCAGGCTGATGCCGGGTCCCGTCACCGTTTGATCGTCGCTCGACAGATCGCCACGTAAGCGAGGAATCGTGAGTAACTGTAATCCGCCGACCATCAACGACACATGCCGCGCTTCGAAACGTTGATCGGCAAAGAGGGTGAATGTACGTGCGCGCATATCGTAGTGGTGCGAGCCCAGCGGCTTGTTACATGTGGTTAATACGGCATCCCGGATGAATGCGGTGTGCCCACCCAATGCACTGGTCACCGTCTGGTCCGCAGCAATCGAATTATCCTCCTGTATTTCCAGGCTCGCGGCATCAAAGGTCAGTCTGACTTGTTTCCTCATCTTAGGCGATTGAAACGGATACACCATTTCCACTTTGCCTTTGGCGATGAGTTTGGCCAATGCAGCATTATTGCCCTGAATATTGAGCTCGTCAGCCGTGATAGAGAAGTCGCCAAAAAGGATATGCTTCTGCGGCGTAGCCAATGCAGCGGACGGAGCTGCCGGCGTGTCCACAGCTTGACTTAGCGAAGCGGAAGCGTCTGTGGCGGTGGTCGGTGCAACCACCGCCTCCTCGGTCCGGCAAACAGCGCAGGAAAATAGCAAAAATATCGTTAACAACGCAAAGATGCGAGTCAGCACAAACATGTACATTCCTCCCGTGGATGCCTTGATATTTCCCGCTGAGACGCGGCGACTCCTGCCGTCGCGGATAATGAGGAGACCGGTCAAGGGCATTCTACCCAATTTCGTGACCGAATAGCGATGGCACATCGTCGATGCCTAATGGGAGAGCCTAATGGGAGAGAATTGCCGCTCACCTACAGATCATGGTACAATAATGAGGCTTTTTTGAAAGGAACGACCCCATGGAACGCACATTACGACAAGTGGACCCAGAAGTTGCCGATATTCTCGACCGTGAATTGGAGCGCCAACAGGATGCGTTAGTGCTCATTCCCTCCGAGAATTATGCCAGCCGTGCCGTGATGGCGGCCACCGGTTCGATCATGACCAATAAGTATGCCGAGGGCTACCCCGGCGCACGCTATTACCACGGCTGTGAACACGTGGATGACGTCGAGCGCCTGGCTATCGAGCGTGCGAAACTGGTCTTCGGCGCCGATCATGCCAATGTACAACCGGTCAGCGGTACCCAGGCCAACATGTCCGTCTACTATGGCTTGTTGGAACGCGGGGATACCGTGCTGGCGATGGGACTTGACCAGGGTGGTCACCTCTCCCATGGGAATCGCGCCAATTTCTCCG
>DASXVL010000238.1:0-3832 GCA_036504255.1 Armatimonadota bacterium
CCGCCCGTAGAGGATGTTCTCGTAGATCGATCCGCTAAAGAGCAAGGTTTCCTGCGGGACAATGCCCACCTGTTCGCGGAGCGAGTCCAACGACACGTCGCGAATATCGTGGCCGTCGATGAGAATGCGGCCCTGTATCGGATCATAGAAGCGCGGGAGAAGGTTCACCAGCGTCGTTTTCCCCGAGCCGCTCGGTCCGACCAGCGCGATGACCTCACCTGGTTCCACCTGGAGGTTGATATCGCTAAGTACGTCTCCCCCGGAACGGTAGCCGAAGTGCAGGTGGTCAAACACGACGTTGCCGGTGATATGCGGCAAGGTGACTGCATTCGGGCGGTCTTGAATCTCCGGCACCACATCAAGTGTGCCCAGGATGCGTTCTCCGGCGCCGTTGATGATCTGGCGAATCTGGTTGATGCGCGACAGTGCTTTAAATTGGCTGCCCGCGCGCTGGGCGACGAACATGAAATACAAGAAACTGTTCGCGTCCATGCGGTGACTCAGCACCTGTGTACCACCCAGGATGACGCCAAGTACCATGCCCACCCAGGCGATAAATTCCACGCTGGGCGCGAGCGTCTCGGAGACAAGCACGGATTTCATGGTTTCCCGGTAGTAACGATCGTTGAAACGCGCCACGTGGTCGATTTCGTAGCGCTCCCGTACAAAGGACTGTACCACGCGGATATTGGCCAAGCGCTCAAGCAGTCCCGCGTTCAAGTCGCCGAGTCGCTCCTGCATGCTCACTGCGATTTTGCGGATTTTTTTGCCCGCAATGCCCATCACCAGCGCAATCAACGGCGCGAGGCAGAGGACGGAAAGCATCAATTGCCAGCTCAACCAGGCCATAATGCTCAACGAGATAATGATCGTCAACGGTGCTTGCAAGACTTGGATGAGTTCAGGCCCCAAGTTCTGCTGCAACATCACCACATCACTGGTGATGCGCGTTAACTGCGCGCCGGTGCGTTCCGTCTCGTAATAGGCGGGTGGCTGACGCACCAGATGCGCAAAGAGTCGGCCGCGTAAGTCGCGGGACATCAGCTGCGCAAAGCGATGCATCAGGTAGCTGGCGCGCGAGAAAAACCCGCACTTCAGCAGCACGACAAAGACGGTGAGCAATGCCAGGATGATGAGCTGTTGAATTTTACTTGGGTCCGAGCCGCCGCAAAAATGCGACAGATAGGCGAGCAGTTGGCTTTTAAGCGCTACGAGTCGTTCGCTGAGGCCGGGCGCAACGGGGAGGGAGGGTATATTGGTCTTAGCGCTGGCTGCGGGCGATTGATCCCCGGTCACGAGCGCCACCATACTGGCGATCAAGGCGGAGACAACAGCCGTTTCCAAGAACGTACTGATGGCGGTCAGGCAGACGCCGGTGTAGAGATTACCGAGGTAAGGTTTGGCGAACTTGGTCAGACGTTGAATTACGGTCATGAGGTAAGCTACACTCCCAATCTATTGTACAGGAATCAGGGTGATGTTCCAAGCGAGAGGCGCTTGGCTTAATGGCACGAGAGTACGTCAGCATAGAGGAGTGAGAGCGCGCGTGTCTGCTGTGCGAGGCTGAAGTGGGCCTGTGCCCGTGCTTGGCCAGCCGAGCCCAGGCGCGCACACCACGGTGCATCCGCCAGCAGGCGTGACAGCGCCGCAGCCAGCGCCGGGGGATCGGCGGGGCAGAGCACGCCCGTTTCCTCCGGGATAACGATATCGCGCACGCCACCCTCGTCGACCGCCAGCGTCGGTACGCCGCACGCCATCGCTTCGATCAGTACGCGTCCGAAGGGTTCGCGGCGCGAGGTGAGCACACAGAGATCGAGCGCGCCGAGCAGGAGTGACGGGTCGTTTTGCCAGGGGAGAAAGTGCACGCGACCCGCCAATGGCGCACGGGAAGCGTGCTCACGTAAGGCGGCAAGGTAGCCCGCCGCGTGGTGCAGGTCCGCGCCGGCCAACACGGCCTGCCAGGGCTGGTCCGCGAGCAGAGACAATGCGTCGAGAAAAAGGTCGTGGCGTTTCCAGGGCACGAACTGTGCGACGAGGCCGAGCAGAGGCCCATCCGCCGGTAGCCCGAGCATCTCACGTGCGGATGCCCGGTCGTCCTGTGGGTGAAAGCGCGCGGTATCCACGGCGGGGGGGAGCAGGGTGATCTTCTCTCCACCATCCTGCGCGTAGCGAAGTAGATCGTCATGCACGGCGGAAGAAATGGCGGCGACGCGCGTGGCACGTCGATACAGGCGCGCCCCGAGCGGGCCGAGCGGCGTCAGATCCCGCACCTGCCAGATGCTGGGAAGCGATGTACCGGTGTAGAGCATTGCGCTGGTCGTATTGGCATGTATAAGGGAAGGCGCCAGCGCCTGCACTACCTGATCGAGGGCGCGGCATCCGGCACGCCACGCCTGCCATCCGGCATAATACTGCGCGAGGCGACGCGGACGCGCCAATGTGGCGAGCGGCACGGACACCGTCTGCACACCAGCGCGCGCTACGGCGTCCAGCAAGGCGCCCGCGGGCGCGGCAACCACGGGGCGCCATTGTGTACGATCAAGCGCCTGCAGCATCGCGAGCAGACTGCGCTCGGCGCCGCTGATCGCTGCACCGGTCTGTACGTAGAGCACCGTCTTCACCGGCGACCCATCCCTGCTCATGGCGTGGCGCTCCGCGCGGCGACGGTCACGGTGACGACTTGCGAGAGCGCGATCACGCGCGCCCCTTCCGATAGAATATACTGCAAGCGATAGTCACCGGGATCGGACGGCGTAAAGGGCGCACTGTCATCAGACAGGTCTTGCTGTCGCGCCCCGGTGATGAGAATATCGCGCCCGGGTTCGGAGCGCGTGATTTGCGTTTGCCCGTCGGGACCGGTCAGCAGGCGCGTGAACTGACAGGCGCCGATCCAGGAGAGGTCATTGATGAGCCGGGCATCGATTTGGTAGCGTTCCGCGTCTTCGAGCACGCGCACGGCAAGCAGACGCGGCTGATTGTACCCATAGGCGGCGTAGTATGCGCGGGTGAGGTTGCCGGCGGTCGTGCGCAGTCCGCTGTAACTATCCCCGGCTGCTGGTCGGAGAAAGTAGCCGAATGGGCAGGTCGCACATCGCACGCTTTCGATGCACAAACGCTCAGCGTAAAGCCGATCATCCTCGCTCTGCTGTCCCTGCAGGCAGTGCTCCGCAGCGGGGTACTGCGCTGTGCCGCAGATCAGATAGGGAAATTTGCCAGTCTCTGCGCGTTGTAAGCGGTCGGCCCAGGACAGCGGACCCGCGTGCAGCGCGCCGTCAAAAACGGCGATAGGTTGACCGGAGGCAATCGACGGGGTGTAGAGTGTTGCCCCGGTATCCTGACGAACGATGGCCAGACGAAATGGATCAAGTCGGCGGAGGGTTGCCGCATCCGCAGCGCCGCCGCCGGCGCTCTCCCAACTCCAGGCGATGATACACGGGTGGTGGCCCAGCTCTTCCACGGCGGATTGCAGGGCCGGGTGTGCGGGAGCTGTTGACATGGCGGCATTGTCTTGGCGCGGGGGCACGTCCAGCACAACGAGCATACCGAGTCGATCGGCGGTCGTGAGCACTTCATCGGACAGGGCGGCGCCATCGCCCATGATGGCATTGAATCCCGCACGCTGCGCTAACCGTAACTCCTCCTCGCACAACTTAGCCAAGGAGGCCGTGGTGTTGGCGGGAAGACCGCCGGGAAGGCGGAGGCCGCGCAAGATGGTTTCCGCACCATTGATGCACAAGTGGCCGTCCGCACTGACGGTCGGCAGACAAAAGCCGTAGCTCATTTGCATGACATCGCCGGTTTTACCGGGATTCGCCAGTTCCGCGCGCAGGCG
>DASXVL010000239.1:0-22290 GCA_036504255.1 Armatimonadota bacterium
ATCGGCTTGCCGCACTTTTCGCAGGGCACATTGGTCCAGAGCGCGGGCTCTTTCTTCACCGCCTCCGCCTTCTCGTCGCCGGGCAGTGGGCGCGTGGCGGTGCAGTCCGGATAGTTGCTGCAGCCCAGGAACGGCCCGCGGCGGCTACGGCGCACGGTCATCGGCGCGTTGCACAGTTCGCAGAGCACTTCCGGCATTTCTTCCGCCGTCGCACCCTCCGCGCTATCGTCATCGCCCTTTTTCAGGAACTGCTCTTCCTGTGCGGTGAAGTCGCATTCGGGGAAGCCGGTACAGGCGACGAAGCGTCCGAAGCGGCCTTCTTTCAGCGCCAACTGCTTGCCGCATTTCGGGCAGACCTGTTCCAGCGCCACTTCCGGCACTTTGATGCGCTCCATCGTTTCCGCCGCCACTTCCAACGATTTCCCGAACGGACCGTAGAAGCGGTCGAGTACGTCCACCCATTCTTCACTGCCGGACTCGACGGCATCCAGATCACCTTCGACGCGGGCGGTGAAGTCCGGGTCGATGATGGTGGGGAAGTGTTTCTCCAGTTGCTCCGTCACCACCATGCCGAGGCCGGTCGGATGGAACTTCTTCGTTTCGAGCAGGACATACCGGCGGTCCAGGATGGTGCTGATCGTCGGCGCGTAGGTCGACGGGCGTCCGATGCCGCGCGCTTCCATCCCTTTGATGAGCGTGGCTTCCGTATAACGCGCCGGGGGTTGGGTGAAGTGCTGCTCCGTTTGCAGGTCCAGCAGATCCAGCGCATCGCCCGCCTTCACCGGCGGCAGGAAGTCGGATTCCTGACGGTCGGGGGAGAGCGACAGGTAGCCCGGGAATTTCACCCGCTGCCCGTTGGCGCGTAAGGTGTAGGCGCCGGCCTGCACATCGACAACCATCACTTCGAGGATGGCGCTCGCCATTTGGCTGGCCAGGAAGCGACGCCAAATCAGGCGGTAGAGCTTCAACTGGTCGGCATTCAAATGCTGAGCCATGACCTCGGGCGCACGCCGGACATCCGTCGGACGAATGGCTTCATGCGCTTCCTGGGCGCCTTTCACGGCTTTGAGTTTGCGCGCCGCTTGTGGTAGATACTCCGCGCCGAAACGCTCGGTAATGTATTCCACCGCCTGCTCTTCCGCTTCCTTGGAGATACGCGTGGAGTCGGTACGCATATAGGTGATGAGGCCGACGTGCCCCTCGGTGCCCATGTCCAACCCTTCGTAGAGCTGCTGCGCGAGCGCCATGGTGCGCTTGGCGCTGAAGCCGAAGGCACGCGAGGCTTCCTGTTGCAGCGTACTGGTGATGAACGGTGGCTGCGGGTTGCGGCGCTGGTCGGAGACTTTGACTTCGCGCACCGCGTAGCCCGCAGCGCGGAGTTCCGCTTCCGCGGCGCGCGCATGCTCCTCATCAGAGAGCTTGAGCTTTTTGTCGTGATGCGCGATGAGCTTGGCGAAGAACGGGCTGGGCTCGCCCCCCTGCAGCGTGACCTGGGCGATGATCGACCAGTATTCTTCGGCCGTAAACGCGAGAATTTCTCGTTCGCGGTCACACACAAGTTTCACGGCGACCGACTGTACGCGCCCGGCCGACAGGCCGCGCCGCACTTTGCGCCAGAGCAGCGGACTCAGTTGATAGCCCACCAGACGGTCGAGCACGCGGCGGGTCTGCTGCGCATTGACGCGCGGCATATCGACCGTGCGCGGATGCTCCAACGCATATTGAATGGCGGTTTTCGTGATTTCGTTGAATTCGATGCGCTTCGCGTCGCCCAGGTCGAGGGCTTCCCGTAGATGCCAGGCGATGGCCTCACCTTCGCGATCCGGGTCCGTTGCGAGATAGACGGTATCGGCATGCTGCGCGGCCTTGCGCAATTTCGCGATGACATCGACCTTATCTTTTATAATGACGTACTCCGGCGCGAAGTGATGTTCGAGATCAACGCCCAGGCCATTTTCCGGCAGATCGCGCACATGCCCCATGGAGGCCATGACTTCGTAATCCGCGCCCAGGTAGTTTTTGATCGTCCGCGTTTTCGCCGGAGACTCGACGATAATTAATGTTTTTTTCGCTGCCACGGTAAATTGTTCTCCTCAAATCTGCAACGGCGACAATGGTACACGCTTTAAATCGTTCATGCAAGAGATTCCCATGGACGCAGGTGTGCTAAACCGCCTTGGCAAGCGAGGCAAGGCATTTCTTGCTCATTCACCAAAGGAAACGGCTGGGAGAGCGTACGTGCGATGGCCCGCGATTATTTCAGCGCGGCAGGCACGGGAAAGCTCGGCAGCGTTTTGGCGCTGTCCTTGGGGAGGCCGGGGAGATCGCGGCGTGGGTCCACCACCTCGATGGCTCCGGTGAGGCCGGGTCCGGGCGCGACGCCATTGCCCGCGTCGCCGTTGAGGCGACAATGATAATAGTACTTCGTGCCGACGGGGGCGTTCTCAGGCACAATCCAGGCCCACTGCTCCCCATTCGGGATACCGGTGGGATATTGGTTATCCGACGTGAAGGTCCGGTCGTCGGCCACGACCGTGCGTGGGCCACCGGACGTGTTGCGCCAACTGATGAGCGTGCCCGGGCGAACTCTCAATAGTTTTGGGGTGAATTCACCATTAATGACGATGGGCGTGCGTTCCGGCGTCGACGCGGTACCGACGAAGAATGTGGTGGTAAATGTTCCCAGATTGCCACGCGTATCGCGCGCCGTCAGCCGTAGGCGATGCATGCCCGGCGCCAGTGGCGATTGCGGCGCTTTCAGCGCCACAAAGCAATACCCGGACGCCAGATCATAGTGCAGCCGCGCGGTCAGGTCTGTTTGGTCGAGCTGCAGCGTCACCGTATCGGCGCGCAAGCCGCTCCCTTCGTCTTCAATAATCGCGCCCACGTAGGCGAGCGGCGGCGTGGGGGCGAATTCCGAGCCGGCCAGTGTCGGCAGGACCTGGCGGAAGGTCGGGGGATCGACATCCGGCATGCCATGCGCTAGATGATAGAGATAGCCGTCCGATGCGCCGAAGTACAGATCATCGCCCTGAACCACCGGCGCCCCGACCGTCAGCGAGGCGGATTTCGCGGGAATGGGCACACGGTACAGCCAGACCAACGTGCCTTTGGTCTTATCATATGCGGCCAGCAGGCCGTACTGCATGCGCACGAACAGGTAGTCGCCAATGACCATGGGGCCGGCGATGGCGGGCG
This sequence comes from Armatimonadota bacterium, assembly GCA_036504255.1. Taxonomy (GTDB): domain Bacteria; phylum Armatimonadota; class Hebobacteria; order CAIYQO01; family CAIYQO01; genus DASXVL01. Next base: position 3,199 of record DASXVL010000239.1, read on the forward strand.
CAGGGAGGGAGAGCCCGTCAGTACCCGTCCCCCAACGATCGCGCCCGGTCTGGCTATCGAGCGCGTGTAAATGTCCTGTCGCCGTGCCCACGTAGACGGTACGCTCGTCGGCGGCAATTTCCGGAATCATCTCCGGGCAGTGGTAGGCCCAACGGAGAGGGGCGCTTGTCGATGCGATGTTGAGGGAGGAGATCGTGTCCGCGCCACAGGCCAGCACCAAGGTACTGGTGGTTACCAGATTGCGCTTAACCGTGCTGTTCGGCAAAGTGGCGGTCCAGCGATTGACACCACCCTCGAGACGCACCATGTTGCCTTGTTGATAGCAAAGCAAGATGGATTTGCCCATGATGACCGGCGCGGCGTCAATATTGCCGTGCATGTCGGCGGAGACGAGTGATTTGCCCGTCTTCCGTTCGATCACTTCGATGGTATTGCCCTTGGTGGCCACGACAATGACCTGATCGGTGTAATTCGGGCTGTTGACCACCTCGCTGAACGAGGTGCGTTTCCAGAGTAGAGCGCCGTCTTCGGGCGCGTAGGCGCTCACCTCGCCGCTGGAGAGCGTCGCGATGACCTGATTATCGAGCAGCAGCAGGTCACCGACCGGCACGGCGGCGAGCGGACGCGACCAACGCAGTTCCCCGGTGTCCGCGGACACCGCCACGAGCGTTTTGCCCATGGCCAGGATGACGGATTTCCCGACGAGCAACGCGTCGGTGGGCGTGGCCCCGACGACGGCGTCGCCCAGGTAGGTTTTCCACACCATGGCGGGGGCGGTGGGGAAGGGCGTCGCGGCATAGACTCCCGCATTCCCGGCTCCGCGCCCGCCCGTCCACGGGTCGGCGTAGAGGGCTGGCGCAAGGGCCAACAAGAGGGCGGCGCCCAGACCGAACCGGAATAAACGGACCATGATTGACTCCTGCGGAATGGGCCATATCTGCTGCGGCGTAGCCCAAGTGAGGCGATTATCACACTCATACCCATTATAGCATCGCTTCATTCCGCGCAACAAGGCGTGTTGCCAAGCGCCGAGGCCCCGGGTGTCCGACTTTGACCGGCGGTAGGGCGGGCGCTATACTTTAGCGTATGAGCACAACGAAAACTCCTGCGGAATTGGTGCACGCGTTTCCCTTCTTTGCGGGGCTCGATGAACAGACCTATACCGAGTTGCTGGCGCACGGGCAGCTGCGCCACTTCGCGAAGGACGAGACGCTCTTTCATGAGGGGGAGTCCGGCAAAGGGTTATTTTTGGTGCAGTCCGGTGTGATCAAGATCTATAAGCTGTCGGAAAGCGGACGCGAGCAGATTATCGAGTTGAGTCGTCCGGGAGATTCCGTGGCGGAATTGCCGCTGTTCGATCACGGGCCCTATCCCGCCTCCGCCGCCGCGCTGGAGCCATCCGCCGTGCTCTTCATTCCCAAGGCGGCCTTTGCGGAGTTGTTGCTGCAGCGACCGCAGTTGGCGCAGGCAGTGATCATCGCCTTGGCGCAGCGCATGCGCAACCTGGTGCATTTAATTGCGGACCTGTCACTGCGCCAGGTCCGCCAGCGACTGGCGCGTTTTCTGGTGGAAGAGGCGGGGGGACGCACCACCTTCCCGCTGACATTAACGAATGACGAATTAGCCTCGCGTTTAGGCTCGGTGCGCGATGTGATTTCGCGCACATTGAGCGCGTTACAGGCGGATGGCCTCATTCGCCTGCACGGACGCCAGGTGGAAATCCTCGATGCCGACGGCCTGCGCGCTGCGGTGAATTAGCGCACCGCGACCGGGCGCTGTAGCGCGTCGAGGAGCAGTGCGCATTGCACGTAGCTCGCCATCGCCCACCCGTGTGGCGCGGCCCAGCGGTTGGTCGTGCCCCCGCCGATCAGTTCCGAGAGCAGGCCCGTCGATGTGCCGTGCGCGATGACCACGCGCAGGTATTGCTCCGCCCCCGTGCGGTACCGCGCCGAGGCTTCCGCGTCGCGCTCCAGATAATAATTGGCGAGATGCAGCATGACGCGCGCCAGCCAGAGCGTGTTCACGCCACCCGCGCTGCCCTCCACATAATCGTCGCCTTCATGCCGTATGATCGCTTCGCCATCCGGTAACTGCTTGGCTAAACGGGTACGCACCACGTCGACCAGGCTTTCCACCATCACCCGTTCTTCCGGTACATCGAGCGAGAGCATATGGAAGGGATCGAACACGCCCAGCATGGAGGAATCCACCTGCCAATCGACCGCTCCCGTCAGGTCGAGGCCGCGCGCAAAGTGCGTCCCGTTCCAGCAAAGCTCCAGCAGCACGCTCTTAATACGCAGGGCGGCCTGGCGCCATTGCGCGCCCTGTTCCTCTTGTCCGCGCGCCTCGGCCCACGTCGCGGCGGTCAGCAGGGCCGCATAGATCGCGGCGTTGGAATAGGTGAAACTGCCGCGGAATTTCTCCCACAGATCGAAGGCCTGGGTATGCAGGCCATTGTCCCCGAGCGCTGCCGTGAGGTAATTCGCGGCATTTTCGACTACATGCCAATACCGCTCATGGAACCCCGGACGTTCATGGCTGGGCAAACGGTCGGCATGCACCCCGAGGGCATAGAGCATGGAGCCCGTCTGGTCAATCTGAATGGAGTCGAGGAAGCTGCACCAGCCCGGCCCACGTTCGCCACTGATCCAATAGCGCTGCTCCCAGTACCCGTCGGCGCGCTGTGTGACGCGCGCCCATTCAAAGAAGCGCTCGACCATATTCGGCAACCCGGCCTCCTCCAGGGCGAGGACGACTTCGGCGGCGTCACGCGGCCAGACAAAACCGTACCCGCCACAGCGCTCGAACATCGGGTCGAATTCCGGCGCGGCGAGAAATGAACCGTAGCGTTCGTCGTAGAGCAGGCGCGTCGCCAGCAAGGCGCGGTAATAGGTTTCGGTGAACGGCGTATCCAGCGCCACCGGATAAGCTGCGGAGAGCCAGGCGTCCCACCAGTGATCCGCCAGGGCGTAGAGCGTGTCGAAGCCCTGCTCGTAGGCCCGTGATAATTGCGTCAGGGCGGACGCCTCATTCGTCGCGGCCGAGACCAGGAAGAGCCGCGCAAACTCTTCACCGGGACGCAACCAGAAATTCCAGGCGTAGGCGGTATCCACGTCACCTAGTTCTTCCCGCTGGTTCGCGAGGTAGCCATCGAGCATGTCATGTTTCGCGCTGGTGCCGGAGAGTCCGCCGGCCTTCCCGATCTGTGTTCCGTCGCAGGGATCACCGCCCATGGCAAAACAGATATGACGCCAGTATTGGACGATGGCATGGCGGTCATCAAGCCGGCGTGCGCTATTTTTTCGCGCCATCTCCCCCCGGCGCAGGGCCAGGTACTGCATGAGGACGCCTTCACGGTTTTGCGTGCTGGTGTTGCGTAACTGAAAGCGCCGCACCAGCAGGTCACGCCGTGGGTGCACGAAGTCGGTGATGGTCAAGGTCAGACCGGAGGCCGTATGCAGGAGCTCGGTTACCAGGATGTTGCGCCGTGGCACGTACGCCTGGTGCTTTTGCCAGTCGTCCTCAAAGGTCCAGCTGAGTGTGCCGTGCCCTGGCGCGCCCAGGTACACGGCAGGCATGCCTTCCTGGACGTTCTGCGGGAAGTCGATATGCGGGTAGAAAAACGTCATGATCTCTCCCGCACCGCCGAAGGTGATCAGGCTGCGGGAGTTCCCCAGTATCGCGTTTGGTTGAAACACGGACATGCGGCATCCTTCATTTGCCGAGAGAAATGGACGGCAAATCGGTATTGACGCAACTATTTCGTGGAACGCGCAGAGATTCCTGTCGTATGCAGCAGGCAAAGCGGCGCAAGGTTCAGCTGATGTGACCGCTGCCGGCAACAGGGTGCGCGTGTAAAAACAGTTTGTCAGAGCGCAGATGCCAGCGGCTTGCCGAGCACCGGCAGCCGGAAGGGGCGGCCCAGGATGGCGTAGACCGCGCTCCACAGACTGACGGCCAGATTGAGGAGCAATAACGCAGCAACGCTGACGATGAGCAAACGTTCCTTGGATACGGCATGCAGCCATGTGTAATGCACGATAAAGCGCCGTTCCAGGTCGGTCTTGTAGACGAGGGCATCGATGATGCGCGCCAGCGGATCGGTCGCGTGCGCGAGGTAGTGCGCCAGCAAGATGACGACGACCAGGATGGGAAGAAAGAGCAATTGCCAGACGACCACTTGCATGAGATGGTGACGCAGGAAGCGGTATGGCTTGGGCACAACGAGATAGGCTAAGCTGCCGAGCGGTAGTGTCACCGGCAGGTTGATGCACAAGGTGAGCGAGATTACGGCGGCCAGGGCACGTTCCCACCAGGTGGGACGTTGGGATATCGGCGCGGATAGAGTCATGGCGGTTGCTTTCTGACAGTGGGAGCGCGGCGCGCGGCAAAGATGACGGCATGCTACCAAACACTTTCACACGCGTCAAGCCTGTTGCAGGCTGCCGAATGCCTACCGCCACGCGTCTCCGGTCACCGGCGTAATGAATTTTGGACATTTCACCAATAACTCGCTGACGATCATGTAAGTAGATCGCCAAAATATGGTATAAATTAAGAGAGAGAGCTTCGCCGGATGCGTAGATATGCCTTGCCTACTGATTTGCAACCCGTCGCGGTGCAGAGCCCTCCCCCCTCCCTAACTCCCAGGATTGTCGTCGCCGGTGTGGCACGATTCGCTAGTGACCAGGGGTATAGTATGGCGTCAACATCGTCCGCGAATAATCAGGAGACCTTCGACATCACCCGGGTGTTTCTCGTGGGCACGTTGTTGCTGGCGGGCATCTTGCTGGCGGTACCACTACATACCATTTATGTGGGCGGGCGCTCGTTAGCCGCCGCGCTCAGCGGCATGGTACCTGCTGCCGGGCTCCCCTGGGTGGATGGTGCGCTCTGGTGCGGTGAATTCCTCCTCTATCTTTTGGTCGGTTGGTCCTTCTCCAAGCGTAAGATCAGATTTGCCTGCACCGGCGCAGTTGCTGGTCTGCTCCTCCGTGTCCTGGTGAGCGGACTGATGGCCTGTCTCTTGAGCGCGCGCTTGGGAGAATCGGTTATATCGCTCTTTCTGCAGATGCACGGTAACATTTGGGTGCTCCATCTGCTGGCGACCTGCACCGTGGCGCTCATTATGGTGTATCCGTGCCGCGTCTTGCTGCTGCGCGGCGTTGACGCCTTACATTCCCGCGACAAAGCGAAAGCCCTCGATTCCACCCGGCGGTTTTCGTTCAATACCGCGCGTGAAATGCCCACGGGGAAATTCGTCGTCCGTCCGGCGGCCGCTGCCGCTGGTGACCAGTTGGCCCCTCCGCCCGACTTCGTGCCGGTCGTACCGAAAGAGAGCGTGCGGGGGGTGGTGAATATCCCGGCGGCGGTCATTGCGGAATGCATTCCCGAGGCGGTACCCTTTCTCGCCATGGATGCGCCGGTGCGCGTACGCCTGGCGTACATTGTGCCGCAGTTACGCCGTGCGACGGTATGGCTCACCTGGCAGCAGATCTTTCTCACGGGACAGGATGATCCGAATTATCTGCATGGGCAGGATCGGCCCGATGCAAAATTTCAGGGGCATTGGATATGTATCCCGAGTAAATACTATGTCTCCCAGGTGCCACGGGAGCATTTTGAAGTGCCGACAGTCGCCATGCCAACCTGGATGCAGCGACCCGCGGTTCCGCAGGAAGCGCCTTTTGCAACAGTCGAGATGACGTAACCAATGGCTTCGATTAATTATGCAACGAAAGAGATTAACTGTAAGCTGGTCTACTATGGACCAGGGCTGTGCGGCAAGACGTCAAATCTGCAGTACATTCACGGACAGTTGACGGGTGATCGGCGTGGCGATTTGGTATCGTTGGCCACACCGGGCGAGCGTACGCTCTACTTTGACTTCCTCCCCATCCAAGTTGCCGAGATCAACGGGTTCAAAGTGAAATTCGCGTTGTATACCGTGCCCGGGCAAGCCTACTACAATGCCACGCGCAAACTGGTACTGCGTGGGGCGGACGGCGTGGTATTTGTTGCGGATTCACAATGGGATCTCATGCAGGAGAATGTGACCAGCATGCAGAACCTAGAAGAGAATCTAAAGGAATACAGCACTCGTTTGGACAACCTCCCCCATATTATCCAGTACAATAAACGCGATTTGCCCGATATCGCGCCTACGTGGTACATGAATTATTTACTGAACACACGGGGTGCGCCGGCTTTCGAAGCAACTGTGATCGAGGGCTTTGGCGTTTTTGAGACATTAAATACGCTGTGTCGTTATGTAATTCGCGACTTGGCGCACCGATTCGAAACAGGGTCATTGTAACGGAGGGACATCCAGTGGAGATGCATGATTTAATAATCAGCCAGGAAGATGCGGCTCTCCTTGATCAGTATCTGATCCGGTATCTGGAAGACACCGGGGTGCGTGTCGTCTTATTGATGGGCCGCGACGGATATTTGCTGACCAAGCAGGGTGACAGCAAGGATGTGGCTGTGGAGAGCCTGTGCGCGTTAGCCATTGGGGCGTTTGCCTCGTCCGAAGCGTTGGCGCGTCTCTCCGGCGAAGATAGTTTTAATTCGATTTTTCATCAGGGGGTCCGTTGCAATGTGTATATCGCCATGGTGGGCGATGACCACTTGCTCCTCTCGCTGTTTGATTACCATGCCAGCGCACCGTTGGTGCGCCTCCAGGCGAAGATTACCACGGAGGTGGTAATTAATATTCTGGAACGCGCCTCTGCCCGGACGCGGGCCGCCCGTTCCGACGTCTAACGAGAAGACCATATCTTAAATCTTCCCTCTGGTCCGATTTTGCGGACTGGAGGGATTTCGTGTGAAGGATTTACCATGGCTGTTAAGGGTACATTCAAAGACATTTCGTTCACAGAGTTTTTGCAGTTGATGCAACTGTCGCGAAAGACCGGCCGCATGGAAGTGACATTCGACAACAAGTGGGCGATGGTCATTTTCAATGAGGGTGTTGTCTGGCATGTGGAACCGCGTGGGTTCGGCGGGGCTCCGCCCGAGGAAATTCTCCTCACCTTGATCAACACGCCGTCCGGGAATTTCACCTACCAGCGTGTGCAAGTGTTGCCAACGCTGGAGCGTTCGGTGAATGTCAGCATGGAGACCCTCATTTTGGAAGGGGCCAAGCGGCTGGATGATGAAGCGGCTGCGTCGCAGGAGATGGCCGCCGTGGGCAGCGGGCAGCCCAACCAGATGACGCAAGCCCTGAAGTTCAAACCAGGCGCGGAGGCGAAAGTGCGCTACGTGCCGCAGAATGTGAAGCGCATCCTGCAGCTCATTGATGGCCAGCGTCCGGTGGGCGAAATTATCAAACAGTGTCAATTGGAGCCGGCGCAGGCAGCGCAGATCATTAAGGAATTGCTGGCGCAGGACGTGGTGGAGATGGTAGATCCTGGGCAGATCCCGGAACAGGCGCCTGCCCCGTCAACGGCTCCCGCGTAACCGTGGTATGCAGAGAATACCGGTAACTCAGGGCGGGCTGCTACCGTCCCGAGGCGCCGTTGCGCTGTGAAATCCTCCCTATCTCGGTCCGCCCGTTGTGGTGACCCGAGATAGAGAGGATTTTTGGCAACCGCCGGCTCGCGATCACGGCAGGCATAGAAAACCTGGCCGGGAACTGCGGCAGAGAGGTAGCGGCTATGAGGCGGCACGGGAAATACCGGTGGCCGCACCCGGCTGCTTCCGCACGAAATTGTTTAGCCGGAGGGCTGCCCTGCCGTCACGGTGAAGATACTATATTATACGCAAGGCCGGTCCCCGTTCGGGGACCGGCCTTGCGTATAATACTTGTATCGCATGGACGTGCAGCTCGCTAGGTTTGCGAATGGTCTCCAGCCGGTTGCAGGAGTAAGGCTTCCACTTTGGTGAGCAAACCGTCCAGCGGTTCGCCTTTGAGATAGTAGTCGTCCGCGCCGCAGGCAGATGCCAACGTCGCCAGGTCGGCATGTGCGCTCATCAGCACCGTCTGCGTCCGCGCGAATCGCGCGCAAATTTCCCGTATTAACTGGTCGCCGGGCATCCCCGGCATCAGGTAATCGGTAATCACCAGATGGAACGGCCTGGACGCCAGTAGCGTCAACGCCGTCGCCGCATCCGGCGCCTTCACCACCGTATAAGGCTCCAAGAGGACGGCAAACAACTCGCGAATGGCCGCCTCATCATCAACCAGCAGAATCGCCGTTTCCATGTGCGTAGACATGGTATCTGTGTCCCTTCGACAAACATAGTGGTAACTTCGTAGTACAATGTACTATTATACTACGTCCGACAGTATGAATGCCTGCAAAAGAGCGCATGAGTTCAGTAGATTTTATCATTTGGTTGATTGAACAATGAGCGCAAGGAGCATAATGATGCGCATGGCGATGGTGGTTGGCCTGCTACTGCTGGCATTGTCCGCCCACGCGCTGGCCCCGCGTGCCATCAGTTGGGCGGATGGCCAGGCGACCTATCTGGCGGCGCTGGCGGATGGTCGCTTGCGTCTGGCGCAAGTGGTGACCTCGGCGACGCAGGAGCTCGCCACACTGCCCGCACCGGGCATCACCACCTTGGCGGTGGGACGCTGGCAGGGCAAGCCGGTGGTGCTGGGGGCGCGCGGGTCGCGGCTGCTGCGCCTGAATCTTACGTCCCGCTCATGGGTGACATTAGGGACGTTCCCGTCGCCCATCCGACAGCTTCTCCCCGCGCGGGACGCCACGCCTGCCGCCCTCGTGCTCACCGGTGGCTCCGGCGCGCCCGTCCCCCGCGACGGCGCGGTCTGGTGGGTGCACTGGGCGCGCCGCTTTCGGCGTACGCGCCTGGTCGCCGTGAAGCCGAATTTCCGCCCCTGGCAGCTCTGGTGGACGCGCATGGGCACGGTGCCGTGCTTCGCCGCCGCCACCTACAAATCCACCACCTTCGCCCCCTTCGCGCATAACTGCATGTTTCTCTTTCGCTGGCGTCACGGCACAGCTGAAGCCCGCTGGCTCGGCTCACGCTTGAACCGTCCATATGTCGACGCCACGCACGCGCCGCTCGGCGCCTATGGCGTCTGGCGCATGGTGAGCGTGGAGGTGACGAAAGACGGCGGGCGCGGCCTCAGCGTCTACCACGCCATCGATTTCGGCTACGAGGGCGAGTGGCGTAGCGAGGCGATGCCCGGCCTGGAACGGGTGGCGGCGTATGGCGATGCTGTACTCGCCTGGGGGCATGATCCGGGCACGGGCCGGCCATGCGCCTGGTGGGTACTGACCGCAGAAACAGGATACCGGCTCCAACCCTGCCCGAAAGCGCCGCCCGCGCCGGAAGCCGCGACGCGCGTCACGGGCACGCGCATGATCGGCTGGTGGGACGGGCACTGGCACTTATCCCCGCTGTGCTCGGAATGATCCCATAAAGCCCCTCTCCCAGCATTGGGAGAGGGGTTGGGGTGAGGGCCGAGGGCCATACTCGAAAAAGATAATCAATATGTCATCGCGCTGACATGGCATTGTCACATGCCTGACGTATGCTAATACTGCAAAATAATTCACGGGTCGGAGGGATGAAACGATGCGTTCTGTCCTGCTAGTTGGATTACTGTGTTGCTGCGTGGCGCTCATGGCGCAGGGGTTTGCGCCGACGCCCCCTGTCGCCAAGCCCATTGAGGCACGCGTGCCGTGGTATACGGTGAAGCCGGACCTGAGCAATGTGAGCAACCGCAAAATGCTGCCCACGCTCACGCCCGCGCAGCGCAGCGCGCTCACCCGCTATGGCTTCGTGGCCCGCCCAACGGCGGAAGAACAGCTCTTTTACGTCTACGAAAATAACGCCTACAAAAAGATCGGCTCGTTCGTGACGACCGATTCCGTGCTGCACACCTACCACATCTTCTACGATTTCAGCCTGCGCAACCTGGAAAAAACGCGCCTCGTCCCTGCCGTGCGGGAGTTGAGCGCGCGGATGCTGAAAGCCAATCTGACGGCGCTCGCGGAGAAGCGCACCCCCGCCGTACGCGAGGCGCTGCGCAAAAATGTGGTCTTCTTCGCGGTGCCGCTCACCCTGTTGGGCACGCGCCCCAACATTCCCGCCGACCTGCGTCCGCTCCTTGAGGGCGAAATATCCCGCATCATGGCCCATAAGGAACGTGACTATTGCATCACCGGCGCCAAGATCGACTATTCGCAGTTCGTCCCGCGCGGCCACTATACGCGCGAGAAGGTCTTTGAACAATATTTCCGTGCCATGATGTGGTACGGTCTGACGCCGATGCCCTTGGAAAAGGAGCATGTCCTGGATATCCCGCCCACCATCGAAGCGCTCATCATCACCGAGCAATTGCAGCAGGACAGCGCGGCGCGCGCCTTGTGGCAGCAGGTATATGACCCCACCGTCTTTTATGTCGGCTCAGCGGATGACCTTTCCTTCTATGACTACGGCAAGCTCATCCCGCCGGTCTTCGGGCAGGGTTCGCTCGACCGCTTCGCCGACCCCGCCAAACTGGCGCAGTTCTATGACGCGGCCAAGAAAGAGTTGCGCGGTCCCGGCATCGAAAACTTTACGGGAGATGAGGGGCTGCAAGGCAAACAGTTCCGCTTCATGGGCCAGCGTTTTATCCCCGACTCACGCATGTTGCAGGAATTGACCTATCCGAAGGTGGGTACGTCAACGAAACGACGTCTCTTTCCCATGGGGCTGGATGTCTTCGCCGTGCTCGGCAACGCCCATGCCGCGCAGTTGCTCGACGAAACCTACCGGCAGCCACAATATGCCAATTACCTTAGCCAACGCAAAAAGTTACAGGACGAGATCGCCGCGCTGACACCAGCGGAGTGGATGCAAAATCTCTACTACGGGTGGATGTACTGCCTGTTGCCGCTGCAGCAACCACGCCCGGAGGGCTATCCCGCCTTCATGCGCAATGTGGCGTGGCAGGAAAAATCGCTGCTCACCTCGCTCGGCAGTTGGACCGAACTGCGCCACGATACCATTCTCTACGCCAAGCAGAGCGTGGCCGAGTGTGGCGAGGGCGGCGATGAGCCGCCCCCCGTTATGGGCTACGTCGAGCCGGAGGTGCTGGTATACGAGCGCCTGGGGCAATTGCTGCGCCTGAACAAGGCGGGGTTGCTGCAGCGCCACCTGCTCACCAGCGAGGATGAACTGGCGTATGACTTCGATGCGTTCATCGAACTGACCGACTTCCTGGCCACGGCGTCGCGCAAGGAACTGCGCAACGAGGCGCTCTCTCGCGACGAATTGCGCGCGCTCGAACACTACGGCGGCACGCTGGAGCGCCTGATGCTCTCCATCGCCAGCCTGGGGCAGCAGGGAGCGATTCATAATTGGTGGGAAATCGAAAGTAAGACCGATCGCAGCATGGCGCTCATCGCCGATGTGCATACCAGCATGCCGAATGTCCTGGAGGAAGGGGTGGGCAACGCCGCGGAGATGTGGGTGGTGGTGCCCGTGCAGGGGAAACTGTACCTGACACGCGGGGCGATCTTTACCTACTACGAGTTCCAACACCCGGCGCGCGACCGTATGACCGATGAAGCCTGGCAGGGACGCGTACGTAAAGGCGCAGCCCCGCCCATGCCCGGCTGGGTGCACCGCTTCCTGCTCGGTCCCGGTCCACAAAAGCCAAGTGCGCCCGAGGAATTGGAAATGGAAGGATATCAAACGGGGTGCTGACGCGCGTACTGCTGTGCTGCTGCCTGCTCGCGGCGCTGCCCGTTTGGGCGGATGACCCCTCGGTGCTGCTGGCGGCGCTGGGGGACGTCATGTGCGCGCGCACCGTGCCGGCGCGCGTGACCGCGCACGGGCCCGCCTGGGTATGGGAGCCGCTCGCCCCGTACCTTGCCCGGGCGGACCTGCGCTTTTGCAACCTGGAATGCCCGGCCACGGACGGCGGGCGAGCCATTCCCAAACGCTACTCCTTCCGCGCCGACCCGGCGCAAATGCACGCAGTGCTCGCCGCCGGGAAGATCGACGTCGTCGCGCTGGCGAACAACCACACCTTTGATTACGGCCGCTCCGGGCTGGCGCAGACCATGGCGACCATGCGCGCGGCCGGCATCCTCGCCCCCGGCGCGGGCCTGGGCCGGGCGGCGGCGGTCGCCCCGCGCCTGCTCACCGTCCACGGCCTCACGCTGGCCTTCCTCGCCTATACCAGTTGGACGCCGGAAGGCTACACGCCAAGCGAGGACGGCGCGTGTCTGGCCACCCTCGACGAGACGACGCTCGCCCAGGAGATTCGCTCCGCCAAGGCCCACGCCGACCTCGTCATCCTCTCCGTCCACTGGGGCAAGGAATATGCCCCGGTCCCCACGCCGTATCAACGCGATGTCGCCCACCTCGCCATCGAGTCAGGCGCCGACCTCATCCTCGGCCACCACCCACACGTAACGCAACCCCTGGAAATCTACCACGACCGCCCCATCTTCTACAGCCTGGGCAACGCCCTCTTCGACCGCAGCGACGCCCGATACAGCAACGGCCTGCTGGCGTTGGTGCGGCTGACACGGGGAACGGTGACAGTGGAACGCCAGGTACCATTTCGCCTGGAGGATGCCCGAGCGGTGCTGTTGGCACCGTGAGAAGGAAGTGTCATCCATGTCAACGAAACGCTAATCATTGGAGTCATCGCTATGGCCGCTGATCCGCCGGACATTGAACATCTGCTCGGACATTGGGTATATAACCCGCACCTATCCGTCTTCGACCGTCTCGTTTTTTGTGCAGATGGCCGTGGGTTGCTTTTTGTCGGCTTGTCGGGTGAAATGGCCCCATACATCGATGAATTTTCCTGGACCGTTGAAAACGATGGTCTCCTCCGTATGACCTGGCTTGTTTGCCACGATGCCGGTGCTACCAGTGAGCGCTGTCTCTTTGCGATCGATGTGCTCATGAACAGAACACCATGTGAGGTGATCAGTGCTCCAGCCATCGATGAAGAGACGGGAAGAAAAACGCTACAGCAGTATGTGTTTCGTCCACTGCCCGAGAAGTATCTCTACGTTGACTTTCGGCATTATCCCGCGATAGACGAGCTGTGGCGCTATGGCGGTCCGGCGGGGATTTTTTCAGACGAAAAGGCGGCATTGGAGTCGTATCTGACGCAGTTCAATTCTGCTGATGCGTTGGCAGGCATGAATCGGACGCGGGAGACGGCAGAGCGCATGGCGGTCGCCTTGGCTCGCATACAGGCACGCCTGGCAACCGGTGAGACGGCCATCGTCGTCCACGAGTCAGAGACCCCGGCAGCGACACGTAGCGCGGAAGCATTCTCCCCCTGGGGCGCAAATCCAGGGCTGAAACTGCTGTTAATATTCGGCGCCCTGGGACTCACCGCCCTCATAGCTGATTTCCCAAAGCGAGGTGTGATCCCGGTATGGCTCGTCCTCCCCGTGGTGCTGCTGTCGGTCGCGCTCCTCATGCTGTGCTGGAATCCCGCAGCACTTGAAAGCGAAAAATCACAGCGTTTCGCACACCGGCTGCTGCGCATCGGCGCGTACTGGTATCTCGCACTCTGTGCGCTCTCCCTCTGCGTGGTCACTACCGGCTGGCAACCGCGCGGTTGGTGGTTCTTCTTGCTCGTCATCGCTTGCGGGCTCATTCCCGTGCTGCATAGACTGCGGAAATGAGCTGTCGTTTCCGCAGGTATTACCCTGGCGCATAACGCCGTTTTGTTCCGGCACGCCGACGCGTTGCCGCAATTGCCTCACATCGACGTCAGCCCGCGCCCCCTATGCAGTGGGGAGATGGATCTGCGGGGGACGCCGTACCGGGATGCAGCCAAGCGCTTCAGTAAACAGGTCTTCGGGAAGGAGATTGTCGTCGAGTAGGCACACCGCCGCGAACCTTTACGCCGCTCCCTGTGTCAAACCACACAGCAAGTCACGCGCTTGGCGAGTCCCGCGCAAGTGAAACCGGCATCCGGGTATCGCCGCGCCAAAAACGGGAAGAAGATCCCCCTCTTCTTTCGAGGATCAATGTATTTCTGTTACAATCAGGCGTAGGGAGAAGCCGATGCAACGAGTTGTCGTGACCGGGATGGGTGTCGTGTCGTGCCTGGGCCACACGGTGGAGAGCCTGTGGGCGGGCTTGCTGGCGGGCAAAAGCGGGTTGGCGCCTATGTCGCGCTGGGACCCGACGGGCTTGCGCAACCCGCGCATGGGCGAAGTGACGGATTTCCCCTGGGATGACGAGCATGACGAGGCGAGCCAGTTCGCGCTGCATGCGGTGCGTGCGGCGCTCGCCGACGCCAAGCTATCCGATATGCAGGGCGTGGGCCTGGTTTCCTCGACCAATTTCGGCGGCGCGACCTGCTGGGAGCAATACCTGGCCTGTCTGCAGGCGGGCGCGGTGGATGCGGAGACCGCGGAACTCTTCCGCGAGTTCACCTACCGCCGCACCGCCGACCTCCTCGTCGAGACGTTGCAGCAGTCCGGCCCGCTGCGCGTGCTGTCGCTCTCCTGTTCCAGCGGAACGGCGGCCATCGGCCAGGGGCTCGATCTCATCCGGCTGGGCAAAGCGCCGGTGGTGCTCTGCGAGGGGCATGACAGTTTGGCGTACTCCAGCATGGCCGGGCTCTCCATTTTGCGTACCATCACCAACGAAGAAATCCGACCGTTTGATCGCCGGCGCAACGGCACGCTCTTCGGCGAAGGCGCGGGCGCGCTGGTGCTGGAGTCGCTGGAACATGCGCAGGCGCGCGGCGTGACGATCTACGCGGAAGTGCTCGGCTACGCGGTAAACAACAATGCCTACCACCTCACCGCGCCGGACAAAGAGGGCGACGGCATCGTGGCCGTGTTGCAGGCGGCGCTCCGCGACGCGGGGGTCACCGGCGCGGAGATCGATTATGTGAACGCGCACGGCACGGGTACGGCCTATTTCGACGTGACGGAGACGAAAGCGGTGAAGACGGTGCTCGGCGCGCGCGCCTACCAGATTCCCATGAGCAGCATCAAACCGGCCACCGGGCACATGATGGCCGCGGCGGGCAGCGTGGAGGCCATCGCCACCATCTGCGCCATGCGTGTAGGCATGATACCGCCCACGCTGAACCTGGAAGAGCCCGATGAAGCGTGCGACCTGGACTACGTGCCCGGCGTGGCGCGTGCGGCCACGGTGCGCACGGCGCTCTCCACCTCCTCCGGCATCGGGGGCAACAACGCGGTGGTCGTGCTGCGGAAATGGGAATGAGAACTATCGGTTTGGTACAGGGACATCGCGTTGTTTGGCAGTCCTGAACCGGATAGCCCGGTTGCGCGATGGAAGATACTGGGGATGCGCCGCAGAGGCGGTGGGTCAACAGCACTGTCTGGAACAGGGCCATAGCCCGGCTATCCCAGGGCTGGAAACTATAGGGGGATAGCCGGGCTTGGGCCCTGTTCCAGACAGTGCTAAGGACTTGGGGCTGGGCTGGTGGTCAGTCGCCAATCAGTCCTGGAATCATGTCACGGCCTGCCCGCTGAACTGCCTGCATTTTTATTAACGACACAGGGTAAATAGTCATCATGGCAAAAGCAAATTTCACACTCTACGCCTTAACGCAACGCGTGGCGGAATTCGGGGAATTGGCCCGCTCGGCGGACGGTCGGCGCGTGTTGCGCAACGATCTGGCGCAGGCCATTGGCCGCTCGAAAATCAACGGCCTGCTGCTGTATAAGGTACGCTTGATGTACGATTATTTTCGCGATCCGGCGGAACCCATGAAACCGAAGATTTTGATCGGGGGCGCGCTGCTTTATCTGGTCGTGCCGAACGATCTGATTCCCGATTGGATTCCGCTCATCGGCTTCGCAGACGATTTCGCGGCGATCGCGTTCGCCTGGAAGCAGACCAGTGATGTACTGTTGAATTATGAGGCGCGACGCCAGCAACGGCGTGCCGTTGAGGAGGGATGATGAAGCAGGTTGTGGTGACGGGGATTGGTCCGGTATCCGCCATCGGCATCGGGCGGGAAGCCTTCCTGGAGGGGGTCGCCTGCGGCGCGTGCGGTGTGAGCCCGCTCAGCCTGTTCGACGGTGAGCATGCGGCGGCAGAGGTGCGCGACTTCGACCTGGCGGCCATTCTGCCCAGCCAGAAGACCTATCTCGACCGCGCCTCTGAGTTCGCGCTGGCAGCAGGCTACCTGGCGCTGTGTGACGCCGAGGTGTGCGATATCGAACGCTGGCAAGCGGGCGTGGTGCTTGGCAGCGAGTACGGCTGTCTCGCCACCATGCAGACCTTCACCAGTTCATTGCAGCAAAAGGGCGCGCGCCTGGCGAATCCGCTCCTCTTCAGCCACATGTACGTGAACACCCCCACCAGCCTGTGCGCCATCGAATTCGGCCTGGGCGGGCACCACGGCAGCTATGCCGGACGCGGCGCGGGCGGGCAAGCGCTGGAGAGCGCGGTGGAGGCGCTGCAACTGGGTCGGGCCGAGCTTATTCTGGCGGTGGGCGTCGATGCCATCAGTGAACCGCTCTACCGCGCATTGGTCGCGGAAGGCACGCTGGGTGATATGGCCATCGGCGAGGGGGCCTGCGCCCTGGTGCTGGAAACGGCGGACCACGCCGCGCAACGCGACATCACCGCCTATCCTCTCGACGATCTGCTGCAAGGAGATGCCGCACTACGCGCCCAACTCGGCTACACCTTCGCCGCCGAACCGTTCTTCGCGCTGGCCGCGCGGTTGTTTAGCTGCGTGGGACGGTAGCTTTTTCGCAGATCTTTCGCGTACACGAAGACAAGGAGGCTGCGATGCGAAAACTAATCATGGCCTTGATAGCCCTCTGCTTGGTTTGCTGTGTTGGATGGACGGTCGATGTTCAGCCTTCAGCGCTTTTGCCGGGTATTGCGGTTATACGGGCTACGCCTGTAGCACATATTCCACTCACTGATATGCAGAGCACACTTCCCTGGTGGGATACTATCTTCGATGCTTCAGGAAATATGTGCTGTTATACGGAAGAAGTCAGTTGGGAGATCGATGGCATCGATACTGCTATGGGAGGTGGACCACTCTGGAATCTGCGCGTGCTTGACCTGCGGAGCGGAAAACTCGTCACGAAATCGCTAGTCCCGAAAGAATTCCTTACGTCATGTGATTTGGCGGTCAGCCATGATGGCAAAACGATTTCCTTTTCATCATTAGACCGCACAGACGGATTATATAGTTTATGGAAAACTGATTGGTCTGGCGCAAAACCGGTGCGTTTGAGCTTACCGAGAATGAATATTAACTCATCCACCTGGCGGCCGGATGATCGTGTCATCGCTTGTTTATCTACCACCCGGACGTCGATGGATCATTCTGACTTGACGATTTTTCTTATTGACCTCAATCGGCCAGGCACAGTTCTGGAGAAACACCAGATCGATGGCGATTTCTGCGGAATTCGCTACTCCCCCGATGGACGTTGGCTTGCCTGTCGTAACCTGAACGATCTGGCAATCATTGACACGAAAACATGGCGAGTATACACAATTTTTGCTCCCCGACTTTTAACCCTCACTATCTCCCCGGATGCGAACGACCCCAGCCTGGCAAATTATGAATGGTTGCCGGATAGCCAGAGCTTACTGGCCACGATCTCATATCAATTGCCTGAAAAAACAGATCATTACCAAATATATCGCGTCCCATTGACCGGCCAAGCAACTTATTTGGCAGACGGTAATATTTTCAATAGATCGCCGGATGGGCGCAGCCTGTATCTCCATCAAGGCGGGAAAGACTGGCGCCTTGACCTCACTATGCCACAGAATGCGAAGTAGTGCGTTGGGGGAAAGCGGACACCATAGCAGTTATGCCGGACGCGGCACAGGCGGGCAAGCGCTGGAGAGCGCGGTAGAGGCGCTGCAACTGGGACGGGCCGAGCTCATCCTGGCGGTGGACGTTGACGCCATCAGCGAGGGGGCCTGCGTCCTGGTGCTGGAAACGGCGGACCATGCCGCACTACGCGCCTAACTCGGCCACACCTTCGCCGCCGAACCGTTCTTTACCCTGGCCGCACGGTTGTTTAGTTCCGTGGGACGGTGGTAGCTCTTCACGTCTGCGTTAGCAGCGCCGCCTTCAGTATCGCCAGCGTCGCCAGGCCGTAGTAGGTGTACTCGATATCCGCGTCCTCATCCGCCAGCGCGGCGCGAAAGCCGCCGTGCGGGAGGGCGAGGTGGCGCAGGAAACGCGCGAGCGCGGGCAAGTCTAGGCGCGGCAAGGCATCAAGTCCCGCGAGGGTGAGTAGTCCGGTGAAGGTGGAGAGCAGATCGCCACCGGGCGCGCCCGCGTGCGCGCGCAGCCCACCATCGGGCGCTTGCATGGCGAGCAGAAACTCTGCCGCGTGCGACACGGAGGGCGGCAGCGGACCGTTCATGAGCATAAAAGCGATTGCCGCCGCGGTACTGTTCGTCTGTCCCTGTGTTTCCGAGGGCAGATCGCTGAAGCCGCCATCCGCCCGTTGCAGTGCGGCGATGCGCGCTACCGCCGCTTCGCGCTGCGGCAATGTCCGGTCGCACATTTCCGCGCAAAGGGCCGCCAAAAAGGTCTGGTAGGCGCTGATCTCCTTACCCCCCGGCCGCACGAATCCCCCAGCAGTCATCCCCTGGCGCTGCCACACGGCCTCGTGTACTTGTGACGCGCGGACATTCTGCCCTAGCACGCGCAACAGTCGCGTCGCATGCAATCGGCTGAAAGCGGCGACGATGTCACCATCGTCGTGCGGAAGGGCGTCCATATAGGCGGCAACACGGGGAGCAGCCGTGGCATCAGCGCCGAGCATGAGGATACGCAGGGCGAAGTCGGTGTAGTAGGGATCGGAGGGGCCGAGACGTCCGGGGAAGCCGCCGTCGGCGCGCTGTGCGGAACGGACGAACGCGACCTGACGGGCGACGAACGCCTCGCCCAGGCGGGAGACACCGTCGAGCAGCAGGGCATCCAGCAAATCGAGATAACCAATATCCATGGTCAGCGTCCGGGCTCCTCATGCACAACCTTACGCTGCAACACCATGCGCACCAGGAAGCGCAGGAAGTGTGGCACGGCAGCGCCCTCGGCTTCCCCGGCAAGGTGTAATGCGCGCTCGCGTAACCGCTCCACCAGGCGCTCGGCCTTGGTGAAGACCCCGAGTT
>DASXVL010000240.1:0-10500 GCA_036504255.1 Armatimonadota bacterium
GTGCGCCCGCGCGTCATGCCCATGCCGCCCCGGCAACCCGCGCACACCGGGCGGATTATTCGCGAAGAGTTCACCCTTAAGGAAGAGGACATCGCCACCAAAATTCTGCAGTTCATCCCCGCCAGGGTGGAAGGGGTGAATATCGCCGAGGCAGACATCATCGTCTCCGCCGGACGCGGTATCGGCAGCGCGGAAAACCTGCGGCTGGTCGAGGATTTAGCCATGGCGCTGGGCGGCGTCGTCGGCGCCTCGCGCGCGGTCGTCGATCAGGGCTGGGCGCCCTACGCGCACCAGGTTGGCCAAACGGGCAAAACCGTGCGCCCGCGCCTTTACATCGCCGTGGGCATCTCCGGCGCGATCCAGCACCTGGTGGGCATGCAGAATTCCGATACCATCATCGCCATCAACAATGATCCGTATTCGCCGATTTTTTCCGTGGCGAGCGTGAGCATTGTCGGTGACCTCTTCACCATCGTACCTGAGCTCACCCGGCAAATCCGGGTCGCGAAGGCGCGCGCCGTTGCCAACGTTTAGCGGAGGAGCGAAACCTGTGCCAGAAAAATTTGATGTGATTGTCGTGGGCGCCGGCCTCGCCGGCCTGGCCGCGGCTTATACCATGGCGGCCAAGGGGATGAACGTCATCGTCGTGGAGCGTGGCGATTATCCGGGCAGCAAAAATCTCATGGGCGGGGTACTCTACCGCCAACCCACCGCCGAGGTCTTTCCCGAGTTTTGGCAAGACGCCCCGCTGGAACGTCCCATCGTTGAGCAGAATATGTGGATCTTGTCTGGCGACTCCGTGGTGAAAGCCGGGCACCGTTCCGCGCAGTGGGCGAGCGCGCCGTACCAGGCGTTCAGTGTGCTGCGTGGGCGTTTCGACGCCTGGCTCGCGCAGAAGGTGACGGCGGCGGGCGCGCTCATCGTGCCCAGCACCACGGTGGTCGAACTGCTGCGCGACGGGCGCGGCCAGGCCATCGGCGTGCGCACCAATCGTCCGGACGGCGACCTGCTCGCCGACATCGTCATCCTGGCCGATGGGGCCGTTTCCCTGCTGGGCGAGCGCATGGGCCTGCACAAGAAATGGCAGCCGAACCAATTGGCGCTGGCGGTGAAACAAATCCTCGCGCCGCCGGGCAAAGCGGAGGAACGCGCCAAACTGATCGAACAGCGTTTCGGCCTCAATCCTGGTGAGGGCCTCACCATCGAGATGTACGGCACGCTGACCAAAGGCATGGTCGGCACCGCGTTTCTCTACACCAATAAAGACACCATCTCCTTCGGCATTGGCGCGCTGCTCTCCGATTACGTGGAGTTCAAAGAAAATCCACATGCGCTGCTGCAGGCCGCGAAAGCCCATCCCGCGTTGGCCCCCTATCTCGCGGACTGTGAATCGCGCGAATATGCCGCCCACCTCATCCCGGAAGGCGGGTACGACGCTATCCCGCCACTTTTTGCGGATGGCGTGCTGGTGGTCGGCGACGCCGCGCAACTGTGTAATGGCATCCACCGCGAAGGGTCCAACCTGGCCGTCACCTCCGGCATGTTGGCGGGCGAAACCGCGCTGGCCGCGCACACCCGCGGCGACTTTTCCGCCGGCAGCCTGAGCGCCTATGACGCCAACCTGCGCAAGACCTTCGTGGTGAAGGATCTGCTGAAATACCGCAAGGCCTCGCGGCATATGGAGAAAAATCGCCAGTTCTTCACGCGCTATCCGGAGATGCTCAACGAGATGGCGACGGAATTTTTCACCGTCGATAGCGTGTCAAAGCGCGAGAAGCAGTGGAAGCTGTGGAAGATGGCCGGCAGCAAGTTCAAAATTGCATCCGACCTCTGGGGCATGTTCAAGGTGGTGAAATAACATGACGGACAACAACGAAAAAGTGCGCGCCGACATCGAGAAAGAGTTGTATACCAATAAATACAACGTCGATGAACACGAATCGCATCTGCGCGTGAAGGACATGGAGGTCTGTAAACAGTGCCAGGATCGCCCGTGCACCAACCTCTGCCCGGCGGCGGTCTACGTGTGGGAAAACAACCAGTTGACCGTGCAATATAGCGGTTGTCTGGAGTGTGGCTCCTGCCGTTTTGCCTGCCCGCATGATAACATCGACTGGGGATTCCCGCGTGGCGGGTACGGCGTGGTGTTGAAAATGGGGTAATCAACGCACAGCGCATTTTCTTGCTGGCCTGAGAGGCTGTTTGAATATTCTCGCCCCTCGATTGAGCGCCATCTTTTTCCGTGGCTCTTTGTCAGGATTTCTCACCTTATCGGCTGTGATAATGCCTCGAAATCCTTTCGCGAGCGACGAAAAAATCTGACGCTCACTCGAGGACCGAAAATATTCAAACGGCCTCTGAGCTGGGCATTGCCCACGCTCAGGCCTTTTGACTATCGTCTCTCTTGTGGTGCAGGCAGCACAAGCGTGGCCCTCTGCTTCCTGCAAATCCCCGAACGGCGTGACGCTACGACCGGCAATTGTCCAGCTTCTCTCCCATCCTTAGTGCGTGCCCTCTGCATAGTGTTCGAGCGCATGGATAATGTCAATACAGGATCCGCTATCCGGATTGCACGCTTTTGACGTCGTCACATCGAAGTACTAAGGAGGGACACGATGCGCAAAGTTGCAGGAATCTGTTTTTGCTTGATGACAGTACTCGCCGGTTGTGGTGGAGGCGGAGGTGGGGGAGGTTCTTCCACCGTCGGCGGCGGTGGGGATGGGGGAGCCCCCGGCACGTCAGGCGGAACGATTAACGGCTATCTCTCTGTGAGCCCTGCTACGAAGTCGATCGGGCAGACGTCCCGATTACGCGTCGGCGCTCGGCCTGCCAGCGGCGCACAACAGCCGGTGGTCAATGCGACCGTCACGGTGACGGATATCTCGCGCAGCACCAAAACGAACAGCGACGGCCGCTTCACCTTCACTAACGTGGTCGCGGGGACACATACCCTGGCCATCACCCATCCACAGTACCGTGACCCACTCACCTTATCGGTCACCGTGACAGCTGGGCAAGTCACGACAGTCGATTCTGATCTCGGCATCGGCTATTATGTGCTGGTCGGGGCGGGCGCCTATGCCAATTTACCGCCCGAAAACAGCTTGCAGGGCCCCCCGAACGATTGCCGCAACATGGCCAACATTCTGTTGCACGCCTTTTATGGCAATGGCGTACAACTGATTGACAGCGCCGCCACCAAGAGCCGCATCAAAGCCGCTATCATCGATGCAACATCGCGCATGACCGACAAAGATTTTCTCGTGTTTTTCTTCAGTGGACACGGCGCCTCGATACAACAACCCGGCAATTGGTATGATCTCATCGCGCCGACCGATGTGCGTCTCGACGACCTGTCCACCTTCATCAGCGATACCGAGCTGCGGGATTGGCTGACGACCGCCCCAGATCCGAAACGCTGTATCGTGATTCTCGACTCCTGCTTCGCGGGCTCGTTCTTTGACGGCACTCCCTCGACGAAGCGTCTCTTTGCATACGCGCTGCCATTGACCGCCACGCCACGCGCGCTGCAGGCCGTGGGCTGCACCGTGCTCAGCGCCTCGGCCTATAACGAATATTCATGGGAAATCAATGGCCAGGGTGTCTTTACCAAATACCTGGTCAGCGGTCTGAGCAGCAGTAAAACCAAGGCCGACACGGACAAAGACCGCGTGATCACTGCACAAGAGCTCTTCGACTATGCCTCGGTGCAGACGAGCAACGAAGCACCCACGCAGCACCCGCAAATCCAAGTGGGCATCAACCCGACGTTGCTGCGCTACTGAGAGGTACATGTAAAAACGCCCCCCGGCGTTGGCCGGGGGGCGTTTTGTGCAGGTGCGGCGTTTCGTTACGCGGTGATCGTTTTGCGCAGAGAATCAGGCAGACGGTCATGGCTGATGAGATCATCGAGCGTTTCGCGTTCGACAATCACCTGCGCGTTGCCATTGGCAACCAGCACGACGGCCGGGCGCATGAAACGATTGTAGTTCGAGGACATGGTGTAGTTGTACGCCCCGGTCGTCTGCACCGCGAGTACATCGCCCGGCGCGACCTCCGGCAGCATGAGATCGAAGATCAGGTTATCGCACTCGCAATGCTTGCCGACCACGGTCACCTTCTGCACGCCCGGCGCTTCCGGCTTCTGCGCCACCAGCGCTTCATACTTCGCATCGTACAGCGTGGGGCGCGGGTTGTCACTCATGCCGCCGTCGACGCTGACGTAGCGGCGGATGCCCGGCACGTCCTTGATGGTGCCGATGGTGTAGAGCGTGGTTCCGGCTTCGCCGACAATGGAGCGGCCCGGCTCCTGCAATAGGCGCGGGTGCGGCAGGTCATACTTGGCAATCTCGTCGTGCAGCCCGGTGATCACCGCGTCGGCATAATCCTCCGCGCTGGGCGGCTGGTCATCGTGCTGATAGCGCACGCCGACCCCGCCGCCGAGGTCGAGTTCTTCGATGGTCAAGCCGAGCTCTTTGCGCACCTGCACCGCGAAACGGACCATCATGCGCGCCGCCATTTCAAAGGAATCCAGCCCCATTATGTTCGAGCCGATATGGCAATGCAGGCCCACCACGCGCAGATTCGGCATGGCGAGGGCCGTGCGTAAACCCTTGATGGCGCAGCCGGTGGTAATGCCCAAACCGAATTTCGAATCGATCTGCCCGGTCTGGATGAAGCTGTGCGTTTGCGGCTTGATGCCGGGGGTGACGCGCAGCAGCACGTCCTGCACCAGGCCGCGCTCCGCGGCGATCTCCTGCAGCAGCCCCATTTCCCGCTCGTTGTCCAGCACAATGCGCCCGATGCCGGCGTCGAGGGCTAAGGCCAGCTCCCAAGGCGATTTGTTGTTGCCATGCAGATAGGCGCGCTCCATCGGGAAACCGGCCTTCATCGCGGTGAACACTTCGCCGCCGGAGGACAGGTCCAAGCCCATGCCCTCTTCGTCCATGATGCGGCAAATGGCCAGATTGAGGAACGATTTGGCCGCGAAGAGCATGAGCGAATTCGGGTAGCGCTTTTCATATGCGGTGCGCAAATCGCGGCATTCCTTGCGGATGGCCATTTCATCCATCACGTAGAGGGGCGTGCCGAATTCACGCGCCAGGTCGAGCGTATCACAACCGCCGATTTCCAAATGACCGTGCGCGTTAACGCACTGGGTTCCGAGCAACATCACTAACCATCCTTTTCCACCGACCACCGCCCGGGCCGGGAAAAAATTACCGACTTTGGCTGCCAAAGCAAGGAGCATAAAAAACGCCGCAGGCTGCGCGGAGTTCCTGCGGCGGGCTGACGCGAGCATGGGACCACGCGATCACCCACCGCACGGTTTCATCCATTTGCCCGTCATTGTTTTTTGTGAAGTCATCATAATACAAACTGTCGCGTACAGTATAGGTAGGCGCTTTCCGCTTGTCAAGTTACGGAAGCCGGGCACGCTGAGCGGTGACGGCGTTGTCTCATTTGCCTAATCCAAGCGCCGTGGTATAATTTTTGAACGCACTGAGGAGAGAAAGAGGTTGCAATGTCGGAATGCACTCCGGAAGAGCAAGCAGCGAAAGAGAGCAGTAACCTGGATACGAGCAGGGTTGTACGCATCAAAATCGCGAATTACATACGTATGCGAGGACATCTTGTTGGGGTGGCGGCGGTGATTGGCGGCCTCATCCTGATGTTTGTGGGTGGCGCTAGCTCGCACATGGAGTCAGGTGCCACGGTCGCCATCGGCGCGACGGTCATTATCGCTGGATTCCTCATACGCGTCGCCGTGGATACGGCATTGGAATTTCTCCGATCGCAGTGGCGCAGGGAAGATATCCAAGCTGAAATGCTCAATTTTCTCCAACAGCGAGATGGCAAGTGAGCTGCAGCACGGGTTTGCTAACGCGGCACAGCGGGTCGGGGCACAGTGCGGCTGCTGCCGAGCTTCCAAACTGTGCTGCTTTTGCGGCCGGGTGGAAATGCCAGGCAGCCAAAGCAGTGCTCCAGACATAGACGAGGTATTTGCCCTGCCTCCCGGCTGTACCAAGAGTCCCGTTTTC
This sequence comes from Armatimonadota bacterium, assembly GCA_036504255.1. Classification (GTDB taxonomy): domain Bacteria; phylum Armatimonadota; class Hebobacteria; order CAIYQO01; family CAIYQO01; genus DASXVL01. The sequence continues at coordinate 6,042 of DASXVL010000240.1, forward strand.
TGTCATATTTTGATTGTTGTCTGATGAACCGAGGTCAGTCGCGCTCAGCCAGCCAATGGTGCGGTCTCCGGCCAAGCCACGAACTCCGGCTCCACGGGGTGCGGAATGATGCCTGCCTGGTGCGCCTGCGTCAAGAGCGCGCGCACGGCGGCGCGGCCGCGATCGCCGTAGTCCTGCGTCACGCCGTTCACGTACATGCCGACAAAGGTATCGGCGTTCGCCGGGTCGAGGCCGCGTCCGAACTCCAGCGCATACGCCAGCGCCTCCGCGCGGTGCGTCAACGCGTAGTCGATGCTTTGCCGCAGATAGCCCGCCACGCGCTGCTGAATCTCCACCGGCAGGTCGCGGCGAATGCCGTTCCCGCCGAGCGGCAGGGGCAGCCCGTTCTGCGCTTTCCACCACACGCCCAGGTCAACATGCTGCACCAACCCCAGCGTGCCGTAGGTCAACTGCCCTTCGTGGATAATCACTCCGGCGTCCACCTCGCCGCGCGCCACCGCGGGCATGATCTCGTCAAAGGGGTAGCAGACCGTCGCGACGCCGGGCAGGTATAACTGCAGCGTCAACGCCGCCGTCGTCAAGCGCCCGGGGATGGCCACCGTCAGGGGGCGCAGTTCCTCGCGCGTCAATGCCTGGCGCGCAATGATCTTCGGCCCGTAGTCTTCCCCGAAACTCGCGCCGCAGGGCAGCAACGCGTAGCGCGCCGTGTGGTAGCAATAGCCATGGAACGACAACGCGGTCACGTCATAGCGGCATTCCCCCGCCAACCCGTTCAGCGTCTCGATATCCATGAGTTCATGCGTGAAGGCGAGATCGCCGGTGTCCACCTTTCCCCGCGCCAGCGCGTAGAACATGAAGGCATCATCGGAATCCGGACTATGGGCAATCGAGATAGTACGCACAAAACACTCCTTAAGGCACAACTAGCACATGAGGCACACCGGGCACAAAACGGAAACGGGCAGCGGTCGGGCTGTGAACGAGCGCCGCTACCTCCCATTGTACCCTGCGCCTTTGCCCCTGTCGAGGCAGGCCTTGTGGCCACCCATGCGCACGTGTGCCGGAAAACGCCCTCGTTCGGCTTGACAAACCGTGCTTTTCTGTTAAAATACACTAGCCGGGCGGGAGTAGCTCAGTTGGTAGAGCGTCAGCTTCCCAAGCTGAATGTCGCGGGTTCGAATCCCGTCTCCCGCTCCAGAGTAAAGGCGACGTGGCCGAGCGGTTAGGCAGAGGTCTGCAAAACCTCGTAGTCCGGTTCAACTCCGGACGTCGCCTCCATTACTCTTCCTGGTGTGGAGTTGCAAGTGCAATTCCACATAGTGGTACTTGCGCTTCAGTAAGTACCAGTTTTGCGCAAAACCTCTGTAGTAAACATGTCGCCAAATTGACATGAAACGCACTGTCCCCATGCAGATGACCCGCAAAGGCGGTCACACAAGAAAAGCGATTTCCGCAGACTCTCACGCAGAAGGATAAGGCACGCAAACTGGCGTATGCGCCCCCGCTGACCGTGCGTGTGTACTGATCAATGCGCAGGGGACCGACAAGGGCTAACACTTCATAATGCGGCCTACTCGTTGTGAGATCACCGTCCTGCTTTCCGATAAATGCATGCCTCCGGAATCTTTTTCCAGTGCTTCTCTAATGCATAATAGTTATTGACCAGTTCAATCACGACTAATAGTCGTTCTGACTTTAAATTGCCGGCGACTTTCCCGGGCAGGCTGCGCTGGGCGCTGAGGCTGAACCAGCGGCAAGGGCGGTTGGGGGCGATGCCCAGTACGTAACCGGACTTCTCGGGAAGGCAGGTAATCTCCTTACGCACTAAATAGGCGTGTCCGATGGCGCGGAACTGCGAGAGATATTCTTGCAATGCATGCAACTCATCTTCAGGCCAAGCATGCGGGTGGAAGTGATCCGCCACGGTGACCGTATGCCGCTCTTGCCGGGCACGCTGCAATAACTGCGCGATATTGTTCTTACATTGTGCGTAGGCATCGGCGCCTTGCGGGTTGTGCCGGCGCACATAAAACTCTTCAGCCAATTGGCAGGCCGACAGGGCGTAATCGATATCCAGTTCCATCACCCGGTTCAGATGCTGCACGCCCGTCTCATCATTGCGGCCCAAAAGGAGCTTCCCCAGCAGATAATGGCAGGGCACATGGTCAGGAGCGCCAGCGAGTATTTCGTGCAGGATGGGCAGGGCGGCTTCTTCACCGGACAACTCCAGCACGGCGCACGCGTGCTTCATCATGGTGTCGGGGTCCCGGTATTCGTGCTCGCCCAGGGATTCCACGACCACCCGTGCTTGCGCCATCTCCTGTTGGCGTTGCATCCACAGGGGGCGCACCCGATTTGCCCATTCGTGATTCATTTGCGCCACAATCGCTGTCAGTGTCGATTCCGGTACCAGCGTATCGGCGGCGGCAGCGATGCCGGAGCCGATCTTCGCCAACACCGCGCTGCTCTTCAGGCGCTCGCGAGTATAGCCAAATCGTGCTAACCGGTCAGTAAAGGCGGGATGCGGATCCAGGCAATCGGCGATTTGTGCGAGATTTTCCGGCAAGGCCGCTTCGATTCGTTCCCGGGTCACCTCGTTCTTGAGAAATGTCTGCATGCCGGTGAACAGGTCTGTCGGTACGTCTTCGCCGGCCGCAAGCATGTCATCCAGTCTTGGCCAAAAGGATTTCTCCAGTATCTCGGCAACGCAGCCTATCGCGATCTGCGCTTCCGCACAGGCGTCCTTACCGGCATAGGCGGCGGCCGCCGCGTCCGCCGCAATTTCATCAAGGCGTTGTATAACGAACGACTTCGGCGCCAACTGATTATAGAGTGCATCAAAGAGATGCGAAGGAATATTCAGTACTGGGTCAATAGCAAATCCCGGAACCGTCTGCCTTTCCGAATGGGTGTCAATCTCGCGCAGCAACCTTAGCCAATGCGTGAGTAGGCGCATGGTTATGCGGTGATTGCGCGTTTGCTCTCTGGTGCAGTGGGCAAATTCATGCGCTAATACGGCGATAAATTGTTCCGGTGATAAGGCATACAGCAAGGGTAGCCCCATGACGATCGCATCACGGTGCCGCGTGAAGGCGATGTGGGCCAGAGCATTTGTCGGTGCGAACAGATAAATCTTCTGGCACGGTTTGACATGGAGTTGCTGACAAATGTCATCGATGCGGGTGAATAACAGCGGGGCATCTTGCCGGGTGATTAGCGGTCCTGTAACAAGATCATGGGGTAACGGGAGCAACAGCGCTTTGATGGTGGCGACGACGGTCACTCCGCTCACTGCGACAAGCATCACAAACGCCCAGATGAAAATTGTGCCACCGTGGAACCAATAATAAATATACCCTGCCGTCAGTGTGATGGCCATGAGTGGAACGGCGATCATTAACGCATAACCGAGCAGGAGATTCCAGAAAAATCGTCGGCGAAATAATGCCGGGTCGGCATACGCGATCGATTCCAGTGCGGCAACGCGGGTTTCATATTCTGTATGGTTCATACCAAGGGCTTCCTTAGCATAAGATCCGTAGATATCTCTATATGGGAATAGAATTATCTATCTTGATCATTATTCTTGCTCGAATCAGGCGCTCCCTTTCTTTTCGCCAGACATTCGTGCGGCGGCACAACTGTACCGTGCTACAGTTGGTAATAACGCCGTCTACACCCAGTGATGACATAGCAAAATTCCTCAGTAACACTAGCGGCGCTGCCCGCTCTGTCTTCATCTCCCGGCTTCTTGCAGTTGACGCATGCCCATGGGCTCCGCCAGACTACGTGTCGATATCATGAACTGCTGTGCGGCAGTGTGGCATTTTGTCATGGCCGCTACGGAATAACGGGCGTATGGCGGGAAAAACGTTCGCAAGTGACTCTCGCGATTTCTGTAGTCCTAGCTGCGAGGCGTGCGAAAGGAGGCAACTATGGGGGTGTTTCTCCGCATACTCGGTTACCTTGCTCTGCTGGCTGGTTTCATCAGCCTGTTCAAACCGCTAACGTTTCTCCGCATTCGTACGCGTGGCATCGGGGTTGCCGTGATGCTCGGTGGGCTGATTTTACTGATGCTTGCACCCAAAGAACCAGCACAGCAGACCGCGACGCGTCCCCCTGCCACTGCAACACAACCGTCAAAAAAGGTTGCGGGATCTGCGGAACAATACAAACATCAGGCACAATGGGTACCCATCTTGCGTCTCGCCGGCTCCTCCGAAAAGCGTTCCGGTCCATTTCAACTGACGGGGGCAAAAGCGCGTATTCGCTATACGGTTCAGGGCAGCAGTGTGGCCTGTTATATTTATGTGCTGGAAGAAGGCACGACGCTGGAGAAGGAGGGCGGCATGCCCGAAGTCTCGGTGATGGATGCCGGGAGCGATGAGACGTACCTGGTCAAGGATAAAGGCAGCTATTATCTGGATGTCAAATCCGCAAATTGCCGATGGAATATTGT
>DASXVL010000241.1:0-17524 GCA_036504255.1 Armatimonadota bacterium
ACCTGCGCAAAAAAAAGATCATGCGTGGCGATGAGTGACTTTATCCGAGGCCTGCTAGCGGGCAATGACCACGGTGATCGGGCTCCCGGGCGCCAATTGCATACCGCCAGCCGGTTCGGTGCGCACCACATAGCCGGGCGGTTGCTGGCGCGACGGCTCATAGCGCCAACTTGCCGTGAACCCTTTGGCCTTCAACGCCTCCAGCGACTCTTTCCCCGAGCGCCCCACATAGTTATCCACCGTCAATAACTTGACCTCGGGCGTGCGCGCGGCGAGCGAGTTCACGGTAATATGTACAATCGCACCCGGGTCAACCTGGGTATCCGGCTTCGGATCGCTCGTGACGACCACACGGTCCGGCTGTGCCGGATCATTGGTCGTGGTGGCGACGACTTTCAGGCCGAGCGCCTCCAGTTTGCTTTTCGCCTTGCCCTCGATGGTGCCTTCAACGTCGGGCACCGTCACCCGCGTCGTTGCCGGTCGCACGGCTTCCTTATCCGATGTTTCACCATATGTCGGCCGTGGCGTTATTGGCTTATCAATCGGTGCTTTACCCGCAACCACCAGGCTGATGTCGCTCCCCGGCTTCACCCGCGTACCGGGGTGTGGGGTTGTCTCGATGACATTGCCCGGGGCCATCTTACTGGCGGCATCATACGTGACGAGCGGGCGAAATCCTATGTCGGTGATCAGGGTACGGGCGACCGCGATATTTTTCCCGGTCACGTCGGGCACCATCAGTAATTTCTCCGGCCGGCCCCGCATGACCAGAAATGCGGCCACGACAGCAAGCACGATCACCAGTACAATACCGCCGATCACCACCGGTAACGGCAACGCGCCGGCGGATTTCGCCTCATGTGCCTGCACCTGAGCCTCTACCGCATCGTTTGCCGCACGCAGCCCTTCCACGGACTCCATTTGCGCAAATTCTGCGGCCAGTTTTTTCAACTCCTGTGCGCTGGCACTTTCTTCAATATCGAATTTGGCCATTATGCTACTCCATGAGGTTCGCCTTGTTATTCGGGTGCCACGAGCACACCAAATTCTTATCTTTCGCGCTTCGTGACGACAATCCTCTCACCATACGCCGCGGAGAGAAGATACCCGTCTGTTGTGCGACATGCAGAGGAATTACAACACTGTTTCGCCAGAATTCGTGGTGAGGGGTTGCCGCGCCATCGATCTGTCTATCCTCAGGCGTAGCATACCCCTGGCATCGCGTGGCGACACCTGGGGTACGCATAATATACGGGGAATTGGGATCGTTACCGATGCTCGCCCATACCTTCGGCGATCCAGGAGGTCTCCGGCATTTTCTCCGCGGCAAAGAGCTCGGGGGCCACTCGGTACATGCGCAACTGCGCGAGCAGGTGCACCAGCGTCGATTCCGCACCCTGGTTCTCGTTCACCCCGCTGGAGTGTAGCCCGTCATAGCAACCACAGCTCGCCTTGTTATATACGGAGAGTCCGAGGATATTTCTGCCATAAAACCAATCCATGGCGTGCACCGCACGTGTGAAGTAGTCCGTCTCATGCGACAGCTCATACGCCGCCAGATTCGCTTCGACCATGCCCCCCGCATCAATCGGCTGCTGGTCGAATTGTGCGCTCACCCCATCCTGTGGGTACCACCCATGGCATCCAACGACTGACAGGCAATTCTCACAGTAACTCACCTGGTTCAGGAAGGCTAGCGTGCGGAATCCGGCGTCACGGGCGTGCCTGTCCTCCAGCAATGCCCCGGCGCGTATCAGCGCTTCAGGTAGGCGTCCATTCCCATACGTCACGATCGGCATAAACCATTCCCAGTCCGCGCCCCGTGCCGCGTGATGGTGCCCCAGCAACGCCGTCACCAGCGGGCGGGCGAGGGCGCGCGCCTCGTGACGGTTGGCCTCACACGTGCCATACGCGCAGATGCCCAACAGGCTATAGGCCAGGGAATGCGGCGCGAACGTCTCCGACACCTGCGCGACGGCGTGGAGAAACATCTCGCGCGCCGGGACCGCCAGGTAGCGTTCCTCAACGCTTGCCATGTGGCCGAGCGCCCAGATGGTACGTCCCAGACTATCCGGTGAGCCGACCTGCTCCAGGTAGCGCCGTGAATAATCGATAAAATTGCACACCTGACCGTCCGTCCGCTGGACATAATGAATGAAGGCCAGATAGCGCAGCATCAATTCATGCGCTTCCGCAGTGCCGAACGTCTGGTGATACCAGGACGCGACGAGGAGCGCCCGGCTATTGTCATCGACGCAATACCCCGTCTTATAGTCCGGGAACCAAAACCGCGCATGCTGAATGATGCCGCAGTCATCGGTGAGCCGGCGCATATGCCGTAAGGTCGGCAATGGCCATGTACGCTCAATCATGCTCTCTCCTTGTATCAGGCTGGGAGGCGTGCTTGCAGATATGTCGTGCTCGGCATGGCATGCACCCGTGTCACTTGCTGGAAGAGCCGCAGGTACTCCTGGCCGATACGTGGCCAGATCAATGTTTGCCCATAGCGCCAATTCGTGCGCTCCATGCGCGCCTGTAGATCCGGATTATCGAGGATGGTCAAACAGGCCTCGGCGGTGCGCACGGGATCAGCAGGCGGCACCAGCAAACCGCGATCCTCGCCGAGCAGGAATTGCGCGTGCAGGTAGGGGGTCGAGACCAACGGCCGTCCACAGGCCATGGCGTAGGCCAGCGTACCGCTGGTCACTTGTTCCATATTCAGGTAGGGGGTCAGATAGATATCCGTCGCCATCAGGTAGGCGATCAATTCAGTCTTTGTGAAGTATTTATCCACGAAGCGCACATGCTGCTCCACGCCCAACTCCCGTGCCTGTGACTTCAGCGCCTCACGGTAGCGCTCGCCCTCCTGCTGTTTGACCACCGGATGCGTCTGCCCCAGCACGAGGTAGAGCGTTTCCGGATGTTCCTTGACGATACGCGGCATGGCCTGGATGGCATATTCCAGCCCCTTGCCCGAGCTGAGCAGGCCAAAGGTGGAAATGACCTTGTGCCCATGCAGGCGCAGATCGGCCTTCACCGTATGTACGCGGTCACGGGGAGGGACGGGAGCGCCATGATGAATCATGATGACTTTACTGGCATCCACGCCGTACACCGTTGCCAGAATCTCGATGGCGAGGCTGTTCATCACCACCACGGCGCTGGAGCGCCGTGCGACCTGCCGCAGGTTCTCCCGCATGGCCTCCGAGGGCTTACGCACCACCGTATGCAGTGTCGTTACCACCGGAATCTCCACCGCATCGAGCAAGGTCAGCAGGTGCTGGCAGTCCACGCCGCCGTAGATGCCGAATTCATGCTGCACGGAGAGCACGTCGTACCCGCTGCGATTGATCTGCTTAGCGGCAGCCAGGTAGTCGGCGGGTTGGTCTTCGCGGATGGTCAACAGCACGCGCTTATCATAGGCAAAGGTTTCACCGGGGCGGTTCATCGCCGCCACGCAACTACTGACGCCATGCACGCCCACCGCGCCAATGACGTCCTCCGTAAAAGTCGCCAGGCCGCACTCGCGCGGCACGAAAGAACTTAAAAAAATCGTCCGCAGTGTCTCTTGGGACGGTACTCGTGATGAAAATGCCATTAGTGCCATATCCTCCTCTCTGATACCACCATCTCACAGCGCGGGTGTGTCCATGACACGCTTCACATGCCATGGACCACACGCGACAAGGAGACACGTACGCGAAAGGAGCCGGGTATCCGGCCCCTGCGCTTATTGTGTCTTCCCTTCGCACCTACCGCGTGCTAGACGGGCGCAACATTCCATGTCACGCGCGACTTCGCGAATTGCCCATCGCGTACGCGCCGTGAATTCTACCTGACGTAAAGGCTCGCTCAAGACTCTGTGCGAACTATCGGTACCGAAATGCATAAACGCTACCGTGACCTCCCCGACAATGTCACTTCCACCGCTCGCTGTGGAGCAAGCAAAATCACGATTGTCGTCCGCGGAGATGAGGCTCTCTGCAGGAATTATAGCACCAGTCTATTTACAGCATTCGGGAGAGAGTACGCCATATCTACCAGAGATGTAACTGATTCTGGACAAACCAGCGGTAACTCGTGCCCACGGGGCTCATTCTCTCCGGGTCGGCAGGAAAATGCGTGGCTGGGGCCTAATATTGGAGCTAGCAAATATTCGGCGCCGGATTGCGCTGGGGCGTGAGGGTAAGTTATGCAGTGGACGATTAACGACGTAGCCTGGATTGGTAAAGACGCGGTCGCAGGGGAGATTACCGGCGTGGTGGTCTCCTTCCATGGACTGGGCTATACTGAACTCAAGCGGGAGGCGAACCCGGAGGAGCAGGCGCTGGGCGCACAGGGCGCGCTCGTCGTGTTGCCCTACTACGGCCCCTGGTCGTGGATGAACCGCGAAGCGCGCGCCATGGTGGATGCGCTCATCGGCAAAATTTACCAGGAATACGCGCTCGACCCGCGGCGCGTGCCGCTGATCGTGCAGGGCGGCTCGATGGGCGGCGGCAGCGCGTTGCTGTATGCGCGCTATGCCGCGCACCCCATCGCGGCCTGCTTCGCCAATTGCCCCGTGTGCGATCTGCCCTACCACTTCACCGAACGCGCGGACCTGCCGCGCACCATGTACCACGCCTTCGGCGCCTACCCCGGCGAGATGAGCGACCACCTCGAAGAGCACTCGGCGCTGCATCAGGTCGCGCAGTTGCCCGACACCGACTACCTCATCGTCCACGGTGAGGCCGACCGGTCCGTGAACAAAGGCCTCCACTCCGACCGGCTGGTACGCGCCATGCGCGCCCGCGAACTGCGCGTGGAATACCTGGAAGTACCCGGCATGGGCCACTGCGGACCACTCCCCGAGGAAGTGGCGGCACGTGTTCGTGCGTTCATCACCGGTCACCTGGCGTCTTAGAGGTTGTTTTCCAAGTAGCCACAGCCATCTCACGGGTCTTTTTCGCGTCTGTCCGCGTTGGAGTTCCTCCGATGTATGTCTCCATACACCTACGGAATTCCGCCTCGTCAGGCACGAAAAATCCTCCGTGATCTGGCATGGCTACTTTGAAAACAACCTCTTAAGACGGCTGCAAGTCGAAGTGGTGTGACGTCGGGGGAGCAGCGGCCCACAGGCGGTCGGTGAGCGCCGTCACCTCACGCGTAATTGCCGCTTCATTGGCCTTTTCCGTCAGGTAGACACGGTATTGGTCGCCGATATATCCGGCGTCGTTGGCCGCCAGTTCCGCCAACCGCGCCCGCGAAAGCGGGCCGTCATGCGCGACGCCGCGCCCCTCGGTGCAGTGCCACTCGACAAAGATAAAGGCGCGCAGTCGTTCACGGATGAGGTCATGCCGGGCGGTGTTCAACGCCTGCACCGCCAGCGCCTGCCGGTACTGCGGGGTGGCCGGTTCCGTCGCCAGGTTCACGCCCGCCGCCAGCGTCTCGGCCGTGTATTCCGCAATGACCGTATCGTCGATGCGCAAGGTATACCGTCCCGCGCGCAAGCCCGTCACGCGCAGCGTTTCCTGGTTCAAGGTCTCCGTGAACGGCACGAGCGCCAACGCGGGTTGCGCTGCGGGCTCCACCGGGAAGGGTAACGCCGCCTCCAGACAATCGAAGTGCAGCGCGCCATCGGCCACCGCGAGCGCGCTGATGCGGCAGTTGTCCTCCGTGGTGACTGTGCGCTCAGCGGCGTCGATGCCCAGACCGGCGACGCTACGCGGCAGGCCTTGTGCGGCCAGCAAGGTATGGGCCATGATAAAATGTCCGGCGGCATGTGGATGCACGCGGTCGGGGTTGAGCAAGGAGAAGTATGGGTCGCGCGCTTGCCCTTCGCGCGTCAGGCGCTGCAGCGGAGTCTGCCAATCCAGGCAGGGCGCACCGAACGACGCGGCGAGTTCGCCGACGCGCGCGGCGACTTCCGCCAACGCCTCATTCACGCCCACCGCCGCCGAAAGCTCCGTCAGCACCGTCTGGTCGTAAATGGTCGGGCTCAGGAAGATGACGGCGCTGCCCGCGTCGCGCAGCGCCGTAGCCAGCGTGCGCAGGTTCTCCACGCATGTGGCGATGCACGCCGCGCGCTCCCGCGCCACCTCCGGCCCATCCTGCCCCGCATCGTACAGATGGCGCGCGACATCGTTCATGCCGAAGAGCAAGGTGGCCACCGTCGGCGCGGCGGGCAAGATGTCCCACCCCAGCCGCATCACCCCGCGCCCCGCGTTATCGCCGGAGATCCCGCAATTGAGCAGACTGAAGCGCTGTGTAGGGAAGCGGGTGACATAGTACTGGTAGACATAGTTATGCCACGCCCCGTTATGCGCAATACTATCCCCAATCACCCCCCAGCGGTCGCCCGCCTGAAACGCCGGTATCCGTGCCCCCACACCTGGGCACGCTGGACTGACAGCAGCATCAACCATAATACTTCCTCATCGCACGCAATTTGCATGCTTGTAAACCGTCCCAGTTTAATGTCCGGCTTTGCTGCCGTCAATGCGCCGCATGCTCACTCTGCCTGCAAGTGATCGACTATCTCGATCTCGCGTTTTAGTAGAGCTTTTTCTGCCCGGAGCAACAGCGCAACGTAGAGCCAGACAGTATACCCGATCGCCACGGGGATGGTGAGCGCGAGCCAGACGGGGCTGATCCAGAGCGTCGGCACCAGGAGCGCGGCCACCACGGGCAGCAGCAAGAGGAGGAGCAGCAACATGCTGGGGATATAGATTAACGTATGCCCGCACCCTTTACTGGGCGAGTCGGTCTGCATGCGCCACCCGCGCATCACCAGGCGATGCGGACAGCGAATGGAGATGCCGTTCCCCACCGCAATCATCACCAACATGGCCAGCAGAATAAACAAGCAGAGCTGCGGCAGGAACGCCAGGGTGTGGGTACACAGGGTGATCGGCACGAGAAACAGCAGATTCATACTGACGAATGCGCCGTAGTGCACCAGGTTTTTCCCCAAGAGCATCTGCCGGCGCGGGGCAGGGAGGAGAAACAGCGTGGCGGCGGCCGCGCCCTCCGAGCCAAAGATATTAAACAGGCACGTCGTGGAGTTGAAGAGCAAGAAGCCACAGAGCAGCATGGCAGACAACGACTGGCTCACGCTGTCGCTATCCTTCTGCTGCCACGGGTGTATGAACGCAAAGAACATCATGACAAACAGATAGATCCCGTTCAAGAAGATGACCTTGAATAATGGGTCACGCACCAGGTATTTCACTTCCTTCGTCGCCATGGCGGCGACCACTGGAGGAAGCGTTCGTTCGAACAGCGAGACGCCGTTCTGTGTGGCGCGTGCGCGTCGCGGCGGGGTTGGCGACGGCCTGTCGGCGCTGCGTGCCGACAGATGGATCGTTTCGCCGATGGTCAGCAGCGTCACCAAATGGCCGGCCAGGTATACCGTACCGACCGTGAACGCCGCCAGTAACAGTGACCACCCCAGGCAGGGCAGCCAGGCGCCATCATGGGCGGCGCTGATCGCCTGTGCGGCGTAACCGGGGGGCAAGAAATTCAGGCTGGCCCAGGCCGGGTGATGGATGATCGCCTGCCAATCCATATTATGAGCATACCGCGGCAGGGTCTGCGTCAACAGGTACCATCCCACGGCGAGGACCGGGCCAAGAATCATCATGATATCGCGCCAGCGACGGCTGCGCAGTGCCGCGGCGCTGACTAATACCAGCGTTTGACTGAGCGCGAGTGTGTGGAGAAAAAAGAGCGCCAATATCAGCACTTGCGTCAGCCCGAGGGCCACGCTACGCGCAAACCCCACCAGCATCGCGGCGAAAAATGGCAGCGTGAGCAGGGCCGGCAAGTCGATGAACGATCCGGCCATCATGCCCAGGAAGATCTGCCGCGTCGAAATCGGATAGAGGAACAGTTTCGTGATATCGTAGGATTCATTCAGGGCAAAACCGAACAGCGGCATGAAGAGCCAGAAGAAGTAGAGCACGAAGAGGACGATGCGTAGCAGCAGGAACGCATACTCGCCGGGAAGCAGGCAATAGCCGAACCCCGTGCCAACCGCCAGACCGACGGCCAGTGGCGCGACGATCAGTATGAGGACGATGGCACCGATGAGCGTGGTGGCGCTCCGATGATGCGCACGCCACGTCAGGGTCCATTTGAGCCAGAACATGAGCCGTAGGTACTGCATACCCGCCTCCTAGCAACCGACTGTATCCGCGAACAGCTAGATCCAGCTCAATGACTCGTCATCGACGCGCGCATTCACATACTTCAGGAAGATATCTTCCAACGTGGAATCACCGCCCGCTTCCGCCATCGCGCGTAATTCCGCCAGTGCGCCCACCCCGACGATACGTCCGGCATTGATGATCGCCACGCGGGTGCACAACCGTTCCACTACTTCCATGACATGGGAACTAAAGAAAATGGTCGTGCCCTTTTCGGTGAGCTGGTGCAGCACATTGCGAATGCCGCGCATGGAGATGGGATCAATGCCATTAAACGGTTCATCAAGGAAGAGCACGCGCGGACGATGAATGAGCGCCGCGGCCAGCGCGGTTTTCTTTTTCATCCCCATGGAGAAATCCACGATCAGCTTTTTCTTCTCGGCCGCGAGTTCCATCAATTCCAGCAAATCGTGTACACGGCGGCGGGCTTCTTCGCGGGGCAGTCCGTACATCTGCGCGGAGAACATGAGGAACTCTTCCGCGCTCAGGCGTTCATACAGGTTGGCGTCTTCCGGCAACACGCCCATAATCTTTTTGACCGCCAGCGGCTCGCGCGCCAAATCATGCCCGGCGATGTGGATCGTTCCCGCGCTGGGCCGCAGCAACCCACAGAGCATTTTGATGGTCGTCGATTTGCCGGCGCCGTTCGGCCCGAGAAAACCAAAAAATTCGCCCTCGTTCACCTGCAGCGAGACATCCTGCACCACGGTGGCGCTACCAAAGACCTTTGTCAATCCGCTGGTCACAATACTCGCATTGCCCGTGAGGTTTCCCATCACTATGTACCCTTCCTCTGGTAGCGATGCCGTAATCTTTTCCCGTAGCATAGTGCTAATTCGCCCATGGAGGTGTAGCACCTGTCGCGCGTGCAAGATTATGCGCAAGCCCGAAATACTGAGCGCATAACTAATCCAGGGTAAACCCCCGGCTCTGCCGGGGAGATTCCCAGCGTTTGACAGTTCCAGGACTGGCCATGATTCTTTCGACGTGTGCTGTCATCGTTCACGAACGGACAGCAGAGGAATGCCCTATCAAAGCACACGGGGATAGCCGGGCTTGGGCCCTGTTCCAGACAGTACTAAGGACTCCAGGTCAGCCTCGTGTCAACAGCACTGTCTGGAACAGGGCAATCGCCCGGCTACCCCCGGCCGGAAACAACAGCCTGGACGGGATCACTGACGGGGCGCAGAGCCAAGTAACCGTACACCGCTTTGCGCGATACACAACATCAAGCCCCCTACTCCGGCCCCGTCCGCACCGATTTCAGTTCTTCCGGCGTCAGGCCGGAGAGGTAGGCGTTCAGGTAGAGGCCCCAGCCCTGGATGCCGCGGTTTTCGCGGGCGAGGATGGTGTTCCAGCCGGGTTGCAGGGTGGCGACGCCGCTGTCCTGCTCGGGTTGCGCGGTGCGAAAGGTATCGCGGGCGAGGACGAGGGTGGTGTTCACCCACACTTTCACGCTGCCGTCGGAGCCGGCGGACACGGAGAGTTGCGCCGTGCGCGGGACGTAAATGCGGGCGCGGGCGAAGAGCACGCTGTTGCGGTATTGCCCGTAGGTGGGGAAGAAGTCGAGGAAGCCTTTCGGTGCGGCCTGTGCCGTCCAGTTGCCCTCCGCCGCGTCGCTTTCCGGCGGGTAGCTGGCGGCGAAGGTGCGGTAGTTGTACGGGCCGTTCACTTCCCACTTCTCCAGGTTCAGCGGCGTCTCCGGCACGATGCGCCAGGGCAGCACGCGCGCCGCGAGCAGTGTGCGGTGTTCCTCGGCGTCGGCGTCCTGGGTGAGGCGCGTAAGCGCGGCGTCAAAGGCTTTCCAGCCCTCGCTCTTCGCCACCGCGGGCTCGATCTCCGCCAGCCCGGTGCCTGGCGCGCGCCAATCCGCCCAGCGGTACTGGTATTTCGTCATCGCGAATGCCAGCACCGCCTCGGTCAACGGATCTTCCCGGCGTGGGTTGCTCCACTCGATGCCCGCCGCCAGTTCATTCGCGCTATAGCGCCCGAGGAAACGGTCACGTTGATACACGCCGTAGAGCTTATCCGCGGGCAAATTGCCCACCGCCAGCAGCGCCTTATCGCGCGCCGCCTGTACCATGGGGACATACAATGCCGCGCGCGCCTCCAGTGGCAGCGAGACGGGTACGCTGGGCAGCGTTTGCGTGAAGAGCAGGGTGTCGTCCTGCATACGCACCTCGCTGATGGTCGTCTGCTGTTGCAGCGTCACCGTCAACGTTTTGGCGTCCACCCCCGCGCGCACCACCAATCCCGGCCCGGCGCCGAAGGCACGGCTGATCAGTGTGGCAATGATCCAGTGCCCGATGGGGTTCGGATGCACCCCATCGATGAACATATTGAAGCCCCCGTCCGTCGCGCGCGCCCCGGCATCGGCTTGCAACATCGGCTTGAGCAGGTCGATGAGCGACAGGTTGCGCCGCGCCGCCAATTCGCTCACATATTGCGCCATCTGCCCAAGCGTCTCATTGTAGCCCTTCAGGTAGTTGGTGGCGACGGGGTCGCAGGGGGTCGGGGTCAGCAGCACTACTTGCGTGGCCGGCAGCGCGGCCTGTAGCTTGCCGACCAGCGTTTCCATGTTCAGCATGTACGCGCCCATCGCCGCGGGAGAGGACGGGGCACGATACCAGCCGTCGTTCATGCCGAAGAGCACGAGCACGATATCGGGCTTCAGGCGGTAAAGATCGCGTTGCAGCACGGCGTCATCGATGACATGCGCGGCATGCCGTCCGCTCCACCCGACGTTGACGAAGCGCAGGTTGAGGTCGGGGTAGCGCGCGTTGAGCAGCAGTTCCACGTAGCGCGTATAAAGGTTCTGCTGCGTGATGCTATCCCCGAGAAATGCTACTAACTGGCCCTTGGCCAGTGGTATGTTTTGCCCTTGCGCAAGGGCCAGCCCGCCCAAAAGCGCCAACATCAGCGCGAGCGCGCCGCACCGCCACCACTTCATCTGCCGTGTCATGATCGTCCTCGTATTTCTGCTCCAGTTGTCCGTTGCTGGGTGTAACTGGTACTATATGCCCATTATAACCCGCATGAAGACGCACCGAAAGCCCGTATGACATCGCCGACCGCTGCTACCACGCATATTGCCCCGCCGACGGCATCGCGCCTGCCGGAGGTTGACCTGTTGCGCGCGCTGGCCTGCCTGGGCGTGCTGCTCATCCACATCAGCGGTTTCTACTGGGCGCAGCCGGTGAAGGACCCCTCCCTCGGCCATCTGCTCACCTTTGCGCTGGTCAACGAAGCGGTGCGCTATGCGCTCTTCGCCTTCATGTTCATCAGTGGGCTGCTGCTCACCGTGCGCCGCACGCGGTTTCACGCCCCGACCTTTTTGCGCAAACGCGCGCAGACGGTGCTCGTACCCTACCTGGCCTGGGTGGTCATCTACTTTGCGGTGAATGCCTACCACAACCCGCTGCCGCTGCTGCAACTCGGCAAAGCGCTGCATGGTTCGCTCCCGCATCTCAAGTTGGTGCTGAGCTGGCTGCTTTTCGGCACCTGGCCGCACCTGTACTTCATCAACATGCTCTTCCAGATGTACGTGCTCTACGCGCTGTTGCACCGGCCGCTGAGCTGGCTGCTCGCCGACCGGCGACGCGCGCTGGCGTTCATGCTCACCGTCTTCGCGCTGTATCCGCTCTGGGTCTACTATCGCTTCGTGCCCTATCGCTTCCCGACGCACCATCTGCCGGGCGTGTTGCTCTGGCTGGCGAAAAACCCCAACCGGTTGGCGTTGGAATGGCTGCCATCCTTCGCGTGTGGGCTCTGCTGCGGGGCGTATTACCGGGAATTCCTCGCCTGGGTAGGGCGCAACCGCCGATTGGTGTGGATCACCACGCTCGGGGCGCTGACGCTCACCACCAGCATCGCTGCCGCGCCGTGGTTCACCGCCAGTTTGGTGAACGAACTGCAGAACTACGGGTGGCCGCGCAGTTATCTGCATGCGCTCTTTCGCCTGGTCTACGCCGTCGGCTTCACCTGTCTGGCGTTATTAGTGGCGACGGAAACGCTGGCGCGCCTCGGTGACCTGCAACCGCGCTGGCTGCGGCTGACGCATCGCTTTGCGGCGGTCTCCTTCGGCGTCTATCTGGTGCACCCGCTGCTGCTCGAATTCTTCCGCCATTGGCGCCCGCTCGGCATCACGCACGGTTTCTCCTACGGCCTCTACCGGCATTCCGCGTACCTATATCTGCTCGTTATTACCGTGGCGGTCACCGGACTGTCCTACCTGTTCGTGTCCGGCGTCAAGGCGTGCAGCGCGCGCTGGAAAGTGGCGGCCTGGCTTTACCCGGTGCTCTTCGGGCGCTGACCAAATGCAAACGACGGGAGTCGAGGACTCCCGTCGTTATGTATGCAGATTACACGAGTCGGTTAAACCGCAACCACCTGGGTGACTTCCGGTACCCGCTCTTTGACGATGCGCTCCACGCCGGATTTCAACGTCATCTGCGCCATCGGACAACCGCCGCACGCGCCGGTGAGCTTCACACGCACGGTGCCGTCTTCATCAACACCGACCAATTCGACGTCGCCGCCGTCGGCCTGCAGGAAAGGACGAACCTCTTCAATCGCTGCGCGAACTTTTTCCTCCATATCCCTGCTCCTTTCTATTTAGTGACTAAATTCTACCGAATATGTCGCATTTTGTCTATCGCCCAGAGAATTTCCCTTTATCGACGATACCCGCATTGTAGCAAAGCTCGCACAACGGGGCAATGCTTTCCTGGCCTTCGGCCCATATTTTCCCTCAACTCAGGCGCACGTACAGATTTCCCGGCCGCCGCTGCACGCAGCCCTTCAATTCCAACATGAGCAGCGCCGCGTTCACTTGCGCCGGGGAAAGCGCGGACTCCGCGATCACGGCATCGACCGCCTTCGCCGTGGTCGAAAGCAAGGCGAGGATCGCCGTTTCTTCGGGCGGCAACTGCAGGACTACCGGGGCGGGGGTGGCCACCGGCGGCGCAGGGGCGGTTTTCACCTTCGCCTTCGGCGCGGGCGGCGGCATGGCGGACGCCACCGAGGGCGCGGACGCCTCCCAGCTCGGTCCCGCCATGGGCGCGATCGCGCGCCGGGTCGGCGGCGCCACCGGGAGCTCCTCGAGGATATCCTCCACCGACTCTACCAGTTTCGCGCCTTCACGCAACAAGCGATGCGTGCCTTTACTCTGCGCCGAATTCACACTGCCCGGCACCGCGAACACCTCACGCCCTTGCTCCAGCGCGTGCTCGGCGGTAATGAGCGCGCCGCTCTTCTCCGAGGCTTCCACCACGAGCACGCCGAGCGACAGGCCGCTGATGATGCGGTTGCGGATGGGGAAACAGGCGCGGGTCGGCGGCGCGCCCGGCGGCGCTTCGCTGATGACCGCCCCGGCCACGGCAATCTGTTCATACAGCGCCAGATGCTCCGGTGGGTAGACGACATCCACCCCACAGCCGAGGACCGCTACCGTCTGCCCGCCGGCGCGCAGGCATCCCTCGTGCGCGGCGGCGTCGGCGCCCAACGCCAATCCGCTGACGATGACCACCCCGCGTTGCGCCAACCCAGCTGCCAGCTCGGCGGCGACATGCCGTCCGTAGGGCGAGGCGCGACGGGCACCGACAATGGCAATGGCCGGTTGCTCGGCGGGCGGCAGCGTGCCCTTCACAAAGAGCGC
Organism: Armatimonadota bacterium; assembly: GCA_036504255.1. Classification (GTDB taxonomy): domain Bacteria; phylum Armatimonadota; class Hebobacteria; order CAIYQO01; family CAIYQO01; genus DASXVL01. Next base: position 13,843 of record DASXVL010000241.1, read on the forward strand.
GCACGGCGGATCGGGGATGGCGCGCAGCCGGGGCGGATACGCCGGGTCATGGAAGGTGATAAGGCGGACCCCAAGACGCTGGAGGCGAGCGAGGTCGGCCGCGAGGTCGCGGTTGATGGCGTTCACCAGGCGCGTGCAGGCGGCGGGCGTCAGGCGCGCATGCGCCGTCCAGGCGCGTGGCGTGTCGGCAATCACCGCTTCCGGGCGACCGAACGCTTCCAGTAAGCGCAGGGTCGCGCGCGCCCCTAGCTGGGCGCAGGCCAATGCGTACCAGGCGAAGAGCTCCTCAGCACATTGCTCGGGGGAATGCAGCACATCAGGCATGACCATAGCAGTTCGCCGACAGGCGTTTTCTCTCCTCTCCAAGCAAGCGCAGCATGTCGTATCCATCGTGCAAAGCTGCCTTGTCATATCGCAACACGACAGGTACCATAGCACTACTTTCCATGCTTGAGGAGTCCACCATGGCGAAACGTCCCATTACCGTCACGAACTTACGCTTGCAACCGTTCACCGCTTTCGAGCCCGAAGGCATCCTCCTCGTCAGCGGAGCTGACCCCGCCCATGCCAACCCGATGACCATCAGTTGGGGCATGTTCGGCATCATGTGGGGAAAACCGGTCGTAATGGTCATGGTGCGCCCGACGCGCCATACCTGGAATTTCATCAGCACCGCGCCCGACTTCACGGTGAACTGGATGTCCGAAGATTGGTCAGACGCCACCCGCCTCTGCGGCACGCAATCCGGACGGGATGCCGATAAATTTGCCGCCACCGGCCTCAGCCCCGTCAAGGGCAGCGTGGTCAACTCACCAATTCTCGAAGAGAGCGCGCTCTCGCTGGAATGCCGCACGCTCTACCGTACCGATCTGCGCCCGGAACAATTCCTGGATGCGTCGATCTTGAGCAATTACCCCGAGCAGGATTACCACGGCCTCTTCTTCGGTGAGATCGTCGCCGCCACCGGCGTGGAACACTTCATGCAACTGGTGTAGCGCAGCGCACGTGTATCATCCGTGCCGCCATGCCGAACATGGCGGCACGGGAGAATTCTCCCCCGCCTGTATTGCAAACCTCTCACTGCCATCGCCACGAACTTGACACCCCTTCGACCGGTGTATATAGTAGTATCGATATCGTGTTTACTCGCGGCGTGTCCCTTTCCCCTGCTCCTCCTCCGGAGTACGAAGTACGCCCTGGTACGATGCACCGACGGCGCTTCGCCGTGGGTCAACTCTTGCTGGAGGGGCCGCTTATGTTGCGCCGCTATCTGTTATATCTCGTCCGCTGGCAACTATCCACACCGATTCTGGCCGTGTGCTGCGCCTATTTCGCGCACTTTGGCAATGTCATTGCCACGATCATTGCCAACTTTATCGGGGGATTGCTGTTTTTTTGGGTGGACCGCTTCATCTTTTCCCGTCGGCTCGATGGGCCGATCTGGGCGGTCGAGGAATCGGTGACCTGCGCCGGCTGCGGGCAAGTGACGCGCGGCTACCGGCTGGTGGCGACGCGCAATTATGATCGCCGTCAGGATGAAACGCCGCAGTTTCGTTGCGAGCCATGTTCCGCGCGCAAGGTGCACGCTTTGCGCGCCGATGGCGTGGTGTTTGAATGAGCGACGGAGCATGCTTTTTTGACGCCCTGCACGCGGGTGTCCTCATTGGCGACGGCGCCATCGGCTCGGAACTGTTCGCGCGCGGCGCGACGCCGGACATGGGCATCGAGCGGCTCAACCTGTTGCGGCCCGAGTTAGTGCTGCAGTTGCACCAGGATTATCTTGCCGCCGGCAGCCGGGTCATCGAAACGAATACCTTTGGCGCGAACCGTGCCTCGTTGTTGAAGTACGGCGCTGCGGATGATGCGCGCGAGCTGGCTCTCGCCGGGGCGCGCCTGGCGCGGCAGGCGGTGGCGGGGGGCGAGGCGTTTGTCGCCGGATCGATCGGCCCGTTGGCGGAGATCGACGGCGAGCCGGTAAGCCCGGCGGAACGCACGAGCCTGTTCGCCGAGCAGATCACCGCGCTGCTTGAGGGCGGCGTCGACCTGCTCATCTTTGAAAGTTTTATCGATCTCGACGAATTGACCGTGGCGCTCGCCATCGCGCGTTCGCTGACCACGCTGCCCGTGGTGGCGCAGATGGCCTTCGACCGTGGGGGGCGTACCCCGAGCGGCGACACCGCCGAAGCGGTAGCCACGCGCTGCCGCGCTGCCGGCGCCGATCTCGTCGGGGCGAATTGTGGTTATGGGGCCTCGTCCGTGGCTGCCGCCATCACGCAGATGGCGCCGCAGGGCCTCCCCATGAGCGCCTATCTGAACGCCGGTTTCCCCGAACAGGTGGAAGGCCGCTTGTTCTATGTGGCGACACCCGAATACCTCGCACGCTATGCCCGCGACCTCGTCGCGCAGGGGGTGCGATTACTTGGGGGATGTTGTGGTACCGGGCCTGAAACGATCCGCTCAATCGCTCAGGCTATCCTGCATAAGGACCGACCGCAATATCTAATACGGATGCCGGAGGCTCCTACGCGGGCAGACCTCCATCCAGTGGATACTCCGGCATCCGTACCCAGCAGCCCACCGCCCATCCTGGTCGAACTCGACCCGCCCACCAATCTCGACATCACTCCGGTGCTCGCCAGTGCGCGCGCCTTGCAGCAGGCGGGGGTCACCGGACTCACGGTGGCGGATAACCCGCTCGCCTCCATGCGCCTCGATACCTTGACCATGGCGCGCCTGTTGCAGCAGGAGACCGGATTGCCGGTCATCCCACACCTGACCGGACGCGACCGCAACCGCATCGCGCTGCAATCGACGATCATGGGCGCCGCCGTCTCGGGCATCTCCTCGTTGCTCTGCGTCACCGGCGACCCGGTACGCCTGTGCCTGGAACCGAATACCTCCGGCGTCTTCGATGTCACCTCGGTGGGACTGGTGCGGCTGGTGGCGGAGTTCAACGCCGGGCGGCGCATGAGCGGGGGCGCGCGAACGGCCTTCGACATCGGCGTCGCCGTGAACCCGAACGTGCGCACGCTGAGCGGGCAGATCGACAAGCTGAAACGCAAAGTGGACGCCGGGGCATCGTTCGCGCTCACGCAACCGCTCTTTGAGGCAGAACGACTCGATCAGTGGCAGGAGGCGCTGGCGCAAGCGGGCATCACTATCCCCATCTATATCGGCATCCTGCCCATCATCTCCGCGCGTAACGCGGAGTTTCTGCATAACGAAGTGCCCGGCATGCGCATCCCCGACGAAATTCGCGAACGCCTGGCCCGCTACGATACGGTGGCCGACCAGCGCGCCGCCGGCATCGACATCGCCGCCGACCTGGTACGCCGCTTCGCCGCGCGCGTGCACGGCTTCTACTTCATGTGCCCACGCAACCGCATCGACCCCATCCTGCCGCTCATCGCTGCCGCGCGGGGTGTGAATTCTGCACCTTGCTAAAACTGCACAAAGAGGGCAGACCCTTTGGCAGGCGTTAGTTATCGGCGTTTCTGTTGTGCTTCCGTGTCACCGGTTGCCGTCGCCCTCATCCCTCGGCCCCTTCTCCCCGAGGGGGAGCGGATAAAGTCGGCGATAAGATTGACATCTCAGAGGTATTTTATGTCTCCTGTCGAATTTATAGACAACGATACATTGAAGGAGCGTCGCATGAGTCAAGGTCGCCGTCATGCCGTGCAGC
>DASXVL010000242.1:0-15244 GCA_036504255.1 Armatimonadota bacterium
AGAATGTTGTCGTAGGTTTTCGGACTCTCGGTGGCGCGGTGGATACCATCCGTGGTGCAGAGCGTATTCTCGGGATGGAGTATTTCCGCCAGGGCGATGCCGGAAACCATGTTGTTATACACGTAGCTGTTTACGCCTTTATTGCCGTATGTCGGACAGCGCAAGACTTTATCGGGCATGGCCAATTCCGCCCACACGGTGGCCGAGTCGGGCATCTTCTCGGTGTGGTCCTGCGTGTACAGCATGCAGGCAAGCGAGATTTGCCGCTGGTTGCTGAGGCAGCTCGATTGCCGCGCCTTTTCACGCGCCTTGGTAAAAGACGGCATGATAATGGACGCCAGCATCGAGATGATGGCGATAACGACGAGCAATTCGATCAGCGTGAAGCCGTGACGCGTGGTAGACATCGCTGCGTAATCCTTTCTGCCGCGTATGAGCTAGTGGCCTCCCGGCGCCCAGGGCTTGCCGGGATTGCCGGGGTTACCGGCAGTCGGAACAGTCGGGGCGGTCGAAGCGGGTGCGGTCTCCGGCGTACCGGGGGCCGCGACAGGGGCCGGCGTCGTGGGCGTCGGAGTTGCCGGAGTGGTCGCAGGAGCTGCCGGCGCGGGCTGTACCTGCACGTCCAGGTGCTGCGGACGGCCGGGCACGACGAACATGATGGGCGCAACCTTTTTCTGCCGCTGCCAGGGATGCGCGGAGAGTAAGGTGGAGATGAGGATGATCGCCGCGCAAATGATGATGATGGCGCGCGCGATCTCCGGTGTCAAGCCGTTGCGCCAGCGTGCGACCAGGCGGAGGATGAACGTGAGCAGGCGCTCATCGCGTTCATCACGCTCCTCCTCTTCGGCGCGCGGTTCCGGCGCACACACCACACTGACGGCGGGCACCATGCCGGGGCGCGCGGCGGCGATCGGCGCGGGCTTGGGATTGGGCTTGGGCGGTGTGCTCACCGCGCCCCCGTGCATGGCGTCGAGCGCGGCGTCATATTTCTCGCAGTACTCCGGGGTAGAGTTGAGCTGTACGGCCTGCTTATAGGCGCCCGCGGCGCCGACCAGGTTGCCTTGTTCCTGGTAGGTGTCGCCGATGAGCGCGTACACGTCCGCGTGTTGTGGGTCATCCGGCGTTTGGCCGACCACGCGGGCGTACTGCGCCAGGGCATCCGCATAAAGACCGCTTTCGCGCAAACGGGTGGCATTCGCCAGTATCGCCTCGCGGTCATTGCGCGGCGCTTCGCCATCCGCATGATGCACCACCGAGGCGCCGCACCCCAAGCACCAGGAGGCATCGTTACCGATGGGGGCATGACAGACAGGACATTCCATGTTCGCGTTCCTTACTTCACACCAGAGTGGCTGGCCGCCCAACGTCTCCACTGGGACAGCCACACAAAGACTCACCTTTTATTATACCGCATTCTGTCACCTATGCCAGTAGCTGGCGGTGAATTATTCTGCGGGGCCGCCGCGCAAATGGCGGATCGCGTCGGCAGGAATCATCCGCGGTCTCCGCGAACGAACCATACTTGGTAAACGTTTGTAGTGCCATAGGAGGCGCTCGTGATCATCCTCCCCTATCGCGTGAAAAATCCGTGGAAGCATTTCCCCTATGCCACGCTCGCGATTATCGCCCTCAACGTACTCGTCTTTATCTTTACCTCGGAATACTGCCTGTTCATTCGCCAAGATATTGCGGAGACCTATGCGTATCAGCTCGGGGTCTCGCCCTTCCTCTACAGTTTCGTGTCGATGTTTCTCCATGCCGATATCATGCATTTGGCCGGAAATATGCTCTTTTTGTGGGTCTTTGCCCCGTCGGTGGAAGACCGTTTAGGCATCCCGCGCTTTCTGCTCGCCTATTTCCTCGCCGGTCTGGCGGGTGACATGCTGCAGGGCATACTGGAGGCCATGTTGACCGACGGGGTGCGTCCCGGCATTGGCGCCTCCGGGTGCATTATGGGCATGATGGGGGCGTATTGGTACCTGTTTTCCTGGAGCACGGTCTGCGTGTTCTACTGGTTCCTCTGGTTTTTTCGTGGCGTGTGGCTCATACCGGCATTCTGGGTCATCGGCAGCTATTTGCTGCTGGATGTCGTGCAGGGGTTCAGCGCCGGGGCCTCGGGCGGCGTGGCGAATTTCGCGCATGTGGGCGGCGGCATCACCGGGGCGCTCTTCTGCCTCGTGCTGCGCCTGAAGCGGGACACGGTGGAGGTGTCGCAGGCCAAGGCGTCCCAAGCGGATCTGAAAGATATCACGCTGCTGGATCTGCCTGCCCTCGAAGTGATGCGTAAGGAAGACCCGATGAACACGGAGATCCTGCGCGCCATGGTGGGCCCCGCGCTCACGCTCGGCAAGGAGCATCTGCTGCACAACGCCTTCCGTGAGGCCGGCCCGGCGCTCGTGAAGAGCGACCCCGACCTCGTCACGGGCTACCTGCTCAAGATGGGCGGCGATCACACCATCTACAAACCGGGCTACCTATTGCGCCTGGCGCAATACGCCGAGCGTTCCGCCAACCCACAGTACGCGCTGCATCTCTACCAGCTCATCCTGCAGCACCACGCGAACGCCCCGGAACACGAAATGGCGCTCTACCGTACCGCGAACTATTACTGGGAACAAGAAAATAACGCCCAGCGCGCCCGCGCCTACCTGCAGGAGCTCCTCACCCGCTACCCCTTCGGCTCCCTGGAACCCCACGCGCGCGGCCTGCTGCGGCAAATCGGCGATACGGCGTAACCCCCTGGGATCGCCAATCTCCTGATTGGCAGGCGCGTTTCCCCCAGCGGGTAGGAAAGTGCAACGAATAAGGAGTGACTCACATGAAAGCCTATTGGTGGATACTGGGCTTACTGATCATTGGAGGCCTGATGCCCGGCTACGCAGCCGACACGACGGCAGTGACCGTCAGCGAAGGTGTACTGGGGCCATGTCTGATCAAACTGGCCGTGCCGGCGAAGTGGAATGGCCAGCTGTTGCTGATTGCGCATGGAATGCGGGGGGACAAAGAGCCATTAAGCGCGGACTTCAGCACAGAGACCCTCCTGTTTAAGACATTACTGCAGGACGGCTGGCTCATCGCCTCGACCAGCTATCGCCGTAACGGCTACATCATCGATGATGCGCTGGAAGATATCGACCTGCTGCGCAAGCATGTGATCGCCACCTACGGCCAACCCAAGCGCATCTTGCTCGTGGGGGGATCGATGGGAGGAGACATCGTCGTCTTGCTGGCGGAACGGCACCCCGACCAGTATGCCGGGGCGCTCTCAGAGGGGGCGGCGCTGGTCTTTGCGCCGAAAAAATACACCTTCGCGCCATCCGTCCCGATCCTCTTCCTGTGCACCCCGGATGAAATCGCGGATAAGCGCGACTATATCGCCAAAGCGAAGGCGACCCCGCTCTGTCCGGTGCTCTGGTATGTGAAACGTGAAGGGCACTGCCGCTTTAACGACCAGGAAGAACTCGCGGCGTTTCGTGGCCTGCTGTCCTTTGCCGACAGCGGAAAATGCAACACCGAAAAAGACATCACCGTCGAGGTGCCGCCCCCGCCGTCCACCGCCATCTTCGCGGACGGCGCAGCCAAGGCGAATATTAGCAAAATCTATGCCAACTCCGGCAGTCTCGATACAGCGCTCGTGAAGGCCGATTTTGACAAACTGGGCATCAAGCGCGGCACGCGTTTCAACTTGACATGCCAGCAGACCACCGTCTCCGTGCTCTATGGCGTCAGCTATAGTGATGTGCCCACCGGCGACTGGATCGCCTTTGTCATGACCGATGGCTACGTGCGCATCGCCCGCAACTGGGCGAACGCCAATGAAGTGCTGAAGGGCAAAGTGGGGGACGCGTTTACCATTGCCGCGCCACCGGCGACACAACCGTAACTGCCGGTGAAAGATCCTCGCGCCGCCGTGAACAGCTCGCGGGCGGCGGTACAGCATCGTCCTGCTCGTCGCGCCGGCTGCGTTGGCTCTCCCGGTACGCCGTGGGGGTCATGCCGGTGTATTTGCGGAACGCGCTGGCGAAATACTGGCTGCTGGAAAAGCCGAGATCGAGGGCGATGGTGAGGATGGGCGCGTCACCGGCGAGTAGCTCGCGCGCGGCAGCGCAGCGCAGGCGGTTACGGTAATCGGCGGGGGTTTGCCCGACTTCCTGTTTAAAGCGCTCGTAGAAGCGGCTGGGGCGCAGCGCCACCTGCGCGGCGATGTCGGCCATGGCGACCGGCGCGGGCAGGTCCACCGCCATCAGTGACTTCGCGTGGGCGATTTTCGCGCTCGCCATCCCAGCGGCATGGCGCTCCAGCGCGGCGACGGCGCCGAGCAGCAACTGCGAGAGGACGGCGCGCACGCGCGCGGCGAGCAGCGGGGCCGTCTCGTGCTGCGTCCGGTCGCGCATCGCCGCCGTAAAGGTGCGGAAGGGCTCGGCCAGCTCACGCTCGGCGCGTACCACGCTATTGCCCACCGCGCGCAACCGTTCGCCCACCGCCACCAATTCCGCCGCGGACCAGGGCGTGTAGCGGGTGGCGTCCGTCGCCTCGGGGCAGATCACCAGCCAGAGCAGGCGGCACGGGCGGATCATCTCATACTCCCCGCGGTGCGGCACACCCGGCTGCACGAGCGCCAAATCGCCGCCGCTGAGGTGCAGCGCGCCCCCATCGAGCAACTGCCAGGTGACCTCGCCGGATGCCAGGTAGGTAAGTTCAATGCCGTCATGGGCATGCGCGGTGAGGGGAAAGCTCTCCTGTTGAAAGGACAGCCCGGCGCAATCGACCAGCGGCATCTCCAACCACGACCCCTCCAGCGTATAGCGGGTATAGCGTCCCGGCGTGCGTGTCATGGTATGCGATTCTCCAACGATGTATAAAATACTCCGGCGCAAAATTGCGGACGCCACCGGCAGCGTGGGCGTGTACAATAGCGCATAACTTCATTGTACGGCATGGCGTTCCCGGCGGCAACCGCCCGGGCGTTGTGCGGGGAGTCCAGCATGATGACCAGTAGAGAAATCGTCAAGCGCGCCATTACCTTCTCGCGACCGGAACGCCTGCCGGTGCGGATCGGCGAACTCGGCGTGGATGACACGGCGGGCGTGCCGGTGCGCCTGTCGCTCGACTACCTGCCCGCCGCACCGCATGTCGATGAGTGGGGCTGCCTGTGGGGGCATACCGACGTGGTCAACATGGGGCAGGTCAAAGGGCATCCGCTGGAAGACTTGCGTGGGCTGGACGCCTATCCTATGCCGGACTACACCGACGACAGTTGCTACCGCGATGTCGAGGCCGCGCTGCACGGCATCGCGCAGGACGGCAAATATGCGGTGTCGCATATTTTTATGGTGCTCTTCGAGCGCATGCACTCGCTGCACGGCTTCGAGCAAACGCTCATGGACCTCTATCTCGACCGCCCGGCCATGGAGGCGCTCGCCGACCGCATCGTCGAGGTGCGCATCTCGCAGGTGCGTGAATTTAGCCGCCGCTTCCCCGGACGCCTCGACGGGTGGGGGATGACCGATGATTGGGGCACACAGCAGGCCGCCTTCATCAGCCAGGAGCTGTGGATGGACTTTTTCTTGCCGCGCTACACGCGCATCTTCGACGCCATGCACGAGGCCGGCTGCGACGTGTGGGTGCACTCCTGCGGCAAGGTGAACGAGATCATCGAAGGCTACATTCAGGCCGGGGTGAACGTGGTGAACCTGCAGCAACCCCGCGCGCTCGGCATCCGCGAGGTCGGCGACCGCTACCGCGGGCGCATCACCTTCGAGAGCCTGTCGGACATCCAGGTCTCCCTGCCCTCCGGACGGCGCGATCTGGTGGACGAGGACGCCGCCCAACTCATGGCACACTGGGCGAACGCGGACGGCGGCTTCATCCTGGGCGACTACGGCGACAACGCCGCCATCGGCGTGCACGACCCCACGCTGAAACGGCACATGTACGCCACCTTCAGCGCCTATTCCGAACAACTCTACGGCGCGCCGTTGCCGCCCTTGCCCACGCCCGCGCCGGTATAAGGAGGAGCGATTCGCCTTCCACCCCGGCAGTACCAGCGATTCCGATACCGAAAGGAAGCGGGGCGCTCTGCCCTCGTACCGAGGGCAGGCCTTCCTTCCACACGGTGCTCATGGTACCGCCGAGAGGAAGGCAAAGACCTCGTCTATGTCTGGATATATGATGGGGGAGGCTGACTGACATTTCCACCCGGCGGTATAAGCAGCACCGTATGGAAGGATGGCCTGCCCGCAGGGCAGAACGCCCCGCTTCCGCGGACTCTGGAAAAAAGCACTCCTGTTATTTTCCAGAGCGCTGCTCTTCTCGGCTGGACACAACAGCCCGTTGCGCAGGTATATAGCAAAGGCCCGGCATCGCGTCGCGATGCCGGGCCTTTGGGATGCTATCCTGCTTTATTATTTGGTCTGCTTGACCACCGTGAGCGTGAAGGTGCGCTTCAAAGAGACGGCGCCCTTGCGCACGGTGGCGGTCAGCGTGACCTTGGCGTTGGCGGCTTTGTAGGCCGGGCGTACCACCACACCGGCGGTGCTGACGGTCGCCGGGGCGCTGGACAGCCAACTGATGGCGCTGCCGTAGGCGCCGCTGGTCGGCAGGGTCAGGCGTTGCGTCACGCGTCCCGCGCTGTCGCCCGTGGCGTAGCCGATGGTGAGCGCTTTCGCGTCGAGCGTGATGGCTTCCGAATCGGTGGGCGGCAGTTTGACCACCACGAGTTGGAAGGTCTTCTTCACGGCGACTTTGCCCTTGCTGACGGTGGCGGTGAGGACCACTGTCATATCGCCCGTCGTGAAGGCGGGACGATTGACCAGGCCATTGGTCTGAATGTATTTCGCCGCGGATGTCTGCCAGCGGATGGTGGTGCCGTAGTCGCCGCTGGTCGGCAGATAGAGCGATTCGGTAATGCGTGTCACATGGGCGCCGCTCAGCGTAGTGACATCCAGCGCCTGCAGTACCGCCGTGACGGCTTGCGTATCATTGGGCGGCAACTTGGTAACCGTGACACGGAACGTCTTGGTCGCGGACGCTCCCCCTTTCGTCAACGTGGCGGTGAGCAATACCGAGATATCGCCGATCACAAAGGACGGACGGTTGACGGTACCATAGTCGCTCATCACTTCATGCTTATCGCTTTGCCAACTCACCGAGGTGCCGTGCGTGCCGTAGAACGGGAGCGCCAGGCTTTTGGTGACGCTGAGGGCACGTTCCCCTTCCGCATAGGGGATCTGCAGGTCAGCCAGCGCCAGCAGCACTTCTTCCTCAGCGCTGATCGGCATGTGCACGACGGTCAGCGTGAAGTCCGTACTGGCAGACTGCGCGGCGCCCTTGCTGACGGTGGCGGTGAGGGTGACGGTGGCGTTGCCGGCGGTAAAGGATGGCCGGGTAACCGAGCCGTCTTCGCCGACGATCCCGCTATCCGTCGATGTCCAGGTGATGGTGGTGCCATGCGCACCGGTGGTGGCCAATGTCAGCGGCCGTGTCACATGCACGGCGTTGTCGCCCAGCGCATAGCCGATGGCGACGGTGGCCAGGTCGGCCTCAATCGACTCGTCTCCGTTCATGGGCAGTTTGATCACCGTGAGCGTGAAGGCGGGCAGCGTGATGGGCGTGCCCAGGCCTTTGCTGACGGTGGCCGTCATGTTGACTATGGCGTTCCCGTCGGTGAAGGTTGGCCGGGTGACCCAGCCGTTTTCGCCGATGATCTCAGGGCTGCTCGATGCCCAGCTAATCGTAGTCCCCTGCGCGCCGGCGATGGGCAAGGTGATCGCACGCGTGACACTTTCCGCATAGTCACCCGCCGCGTAGCCGATGGTGACCGTGGCCAGGGCGGCGTCAATCGACTCGTCATCGTTGATGGGCAGCTTGATCACCGTGAGGTAAAAGGTTGTCGTGAGGGGTGTCGCTGCCCCATTGCTCACCGTGGCGGTCAGCGCAACGACGACGTTACCGGTGGTAAAGGCCGGCCGCATCACCGTGCCGGTTGCATCAATCACTTCAGGCGTGTCAGATGCCCAGGTAATGGTCGATCCCTGCGCGCCGTCGGTGGGCAGCATGAGCGCCTGTGTGACGCTCGCCGCGCTGTCGCCCTCCGCATACCCGATCGCGAGATCATTCAGGTCAAGCGTCTCCATCTCCGCTTCGGAAATCGGCAGCTTGGTGACGGTAAGGTAAAAAAAGCGATAGGTGGTGGCTGTGCTAAAGTGCACTGACGCCACCAGCAGCACAGTGGCATCGCCCGCGGTGAATGACGGGCGGGTAACCGCGCCGGTCGCGCTTATGCTGGCGGGATCATATGAGTTCCAGGTGATATCGGAGCGGTTCACCATGGTCGGCAGTGTGAGCGCCTGCGTCACGCTCGTCGCGCTGTCGCCCTCCGCGTACCCGATCTCCACGTTCATGGCATCCTGGTCCACGATATCGTAATCTAGAGAGGCTAACTGCTTCACCAGCACCGGAAAGGCCTTGGAACTGAAGACAGTATCCTTTTTGATGGTCGCGGTGAGCGTCACCATCACGTCGCCGAGCGTTTGCGAGGGACGGAGCACCGTGCCGTCTGTACTGATGATATCCGGCTTATTCGACGCCCAACTGATGGTCGTGCCATGCGTCCCGGCAGACTCCAGGGTCACGTTCTGCGTCACACTTAGCGCGGTGTCGGGCGGCGTGTAGCCGATGGCGAGCAAGTCTCGGTCCACGGTGACGGACTGGCCGGGCGTGAGCCCTGTCGAGAAGCGGACCCTGCGCACGGCGATCTGGAGCTTGCCGTAACTATCCTTGGCGACCACGAAGAAATCATACGTTGCGCCATCGACAAGTTCCGCGAATGTCATCTCGGCCTCGGTATAGGGCAGCATCACCGTCGAGCCCGTGAAGGCGCCATCAACCGCGTGGTCGGCAGCATCAGTACCGGCCATCACCTGTTCCGGCGTCGGGGTCTCCGCGCCCGCCGGGAGGCAGACCGCATACGCCGTACCACCCAGTGCCATCTGCACCAGCAGTTGCCCGCTCGTGGGTGACAGGTACTTCGCTTTGGGGTAGCCGGTTGTCCAATTCGCGGGCTGGGCATTCAGCATGACGGAGACCGTGTTGCCGCCCGAGTTGGTTACCGCGATATCCAGGCGGCCATCGCGGTTAAAGTCGCTCGCCACGACCGCGTAGGGGTTGGCGCCGACCATCGTGTCGTTGCTACTGGTGAACGTGCCATCACCGAGGCCTATTTTCGTGCCCACCAGTGGCAGGCTCGCATATGAAAAGGCAAAGTCGATCGTGTTATCGTTATTCAAGTCGGCAGCGGCAAAACCATTACAGGTACAGGGACTGTCGAATAATGGTCCCAACGCGATGAAGACCCCGAAGGGGGTCCTCCGTACGAGCGTCACATCATCTTTGGTGACCACGGCGATCTCGAGGAAGCCATCGCCATCAAAATCCTGCATACTCAAAAAGGTCGGGAGCACGCCGACACCATTAATCGCTATGCTGGAAAATGTCCCATCGCCATGGCCGAGCAGTATCGACACCGAACCGTCCTGATGGTTGGCAATCGCCAGGTCGCAGTTACCGTCGTTGTCGAGATCGCCGCTGGCCACCGCCACCGGCTCGAAGCCGGTGAGGAGATCGGTCTTCGGGGCAAAGGTACCATCGCCGTTATTGAGCAGCAGCGCCGCCGTTCCGGTATCGGTCTTGTAATTTGTCACCACCAGGTCCAGGGCGCCATCGTTATTGAAGTCCGCTGCCGTGATGCCGCGCGGTTGGACGCCGGCCGGGTAATCCACTGCTGCGCGAAATGATCCGTCGCCGTAGCCAAACAAGATGGAGACGACTCCATCGTCCATGTCCGCGACCGCCAGGTCCATATTACCATCATTATTGAAATCCGCTGCGACGAGCCCATACGGTTTTTTGGACAGCGTGATCGTGCGCTTGGCTTTAAAGGTGCCGTCTTCGCTGCCGGGGAGGAGGGTGAGTTGCATCGCCGCCGTATGCATCGTCACTAAATCTATCGTACCATCGTGATTGAAATCACTGGCCACCATCTGGGTGGGGGCATTACTGACGGGATAATCCACCTTGGACAGGAGTAAGCCGTCTCCCAGCGCGACCGTCGCACAAAGCCCGAGCAGGGCAAGAAACAGCAGACTGCGGAGATTAACGATGGGTGAGCGCATAATGCTCTCCTTCTCATGGTGAACCAGGCATCTCTGCGGAGCGGACGTCACGTCGGCAGCGCTGCTGCCGGGGGTGCCTACAGAAGATGATGCTTTCATAGCAATTGCATTATATCGGAGCCCTGCAGACTTTTCAAGCCTCTGTACGGTATATCGGACAGATCGTTGGCTTTTTCGTGACAAAACATGGTGACCGCCCGGCGTGCGGACGGTCACCATGGGGTTATCAGCGCTGCCGCATGCCCTTACGAGGGGCGTGGGAGTTTGATGACGGTGATGGTGAAGGCTTTGTCCAGGGCCACCGTCCCGCGGCTGACCGTCGCCGTCAACACCATCCGCGCGTTGACCGCGCCGTAACTCGGGCGGGTCACCGCGCCGGTGGGGGTGATGACCGAGATGAGCGAGGATTGCCAGCGGATGCTGACCCCATACTCGCCCATGGTGGGCAAGGTCAGCGCCTGGGTCACGCGCACCGCGCTGTCGCCCGACGCGTAGCCGATCGCCACCGTCTTGAGCGCTGCCGCGACCGCCTGTGCGTCGTTCGGCGGCAGCTTGAGCACGGTGAGGCGGAAAGATTTTCCGGCGGAGGCGCGCCCGTGTCTGACGGTTGCCGTCAGCGTCACCGTCGCGTTGCCTGCCGTGAAGGATGGGCGTGTCACCTGACCGGTCACACTGATCGTCTTCGCCGCGCTGCTCTGCCAACTGATGGTCGTCCCATTTGCGCCGCGCACCGGCAGCCCCAGCCCCTGCGTGACATGCGCCGCATTATCGTCGCCGGCATAACGAATGTCCAGGGCTGCCAGATCCTGCGCCACCAGTTCACGCTCGCTCGGCGGCAACTTGCGTACCGTCAATACAAAGCCTTGCGTCGCACTGGCCGAGCTTTTGGTTATCCGGGCCGTCAGTGTCACCGTGATGTCACCGACGCCGTACAGCAACCGGCTCACGGTCCCCGTGGGGCTGATGCGCGCGGGCACGCTGGAGGTCCAACTGATCGTCGTGCCGTGTTCCCCCGCTTTGGGCAAGGTCAACGTTTGCGTCACGGACGTCGCGCTGTCGCCGGGGGCATAACCGATGGCCAGCGCCGCCCGGTCGAGCAGCACCGCGTCGGCATCCGTGATGGGCAGCTTGCTGACGGTGAGCGCGAAGTCTTTCGTGCTCGCGACGGCCCCTTTGCTGACCGTGGCCGTCAGCCTGACGACGCGATCGCCGGTGGGGAAGGCCGGGCGTGTGACGCCCCCGGTCGTCGTGATCGTCGCCGGGACGGAGGACGTCCAGGTGATCGCCGTGCCATTGGGCCCACGGGTCGGCAGGGTGAGGGACCTCGTCACGGCCGTCGCGCTGTCGCCGGGGGCATAGCCGATGGCCAGCGCCGCCTGGTCGAGCAGCACCGCGTCGGCGTCCATGCAGGGCAGCGTGATAACGGTCAACGCGAAAGTGGCATCGGCCATCGCCGTCTCGTGCGTGATGAGAGCGGTCAACCGCACCGGAACATCGCCGACGGCATAGGTTGGGCGCGTGACGAGCCCGTTGGCGCTGATCGTCGCGGGCGCCGAGGAGGTCCAGGTGATGGTACTGCCATTGACTCCCGTGGTGGGCAGCGCCAGCGCGCGTGTGACGGAGGGCGCACTATCACCGGGGGCATAGCCGACGGCGAGCGCCGCCTTGTCCGCCGCCACCGCCTCGGCAGGGGTGGGCGGCTGTTTGCACACGGTGAGCGTGAAGCTGTGCACGGCGCTCTCCTGCCCCTTCACCACCCGGGCGACCAGGATCACCGGCAGATCCGACGCCACAAACGGCGGGCGGTTCACGACGCCGGTCACACTGAGGCGCGTGGGCATGCTCGACGTCCAACTGATCGTCGTGCCGTGTTCACCCGCCCTGGGCAGCATCACCGCTTGCGTCACCGACGCCGCCGTGTCGCCGGGCGCATAGCCGATGGCCACGGCGGCCAGGTCGAGCGTCACCGCCTGGGCATCGGGCAGCGGCAGTTTGATCACCGTCACGGCGAACGCTTTCTCGGTGGACGCGGCTCCCTTGCTCACGGTGGCGGTCACCGTGACGGCCTGATCGTCGGCAGGATACGCGGGACGGGTGACCACACCGGCGCTCGTGACCGTCGCCGGGACGGAGGAGGTCCAGGTGATCGTCGAGCCACGCACCCCCCGGGTCGGCAGTGTAAGTGCTTTCTTGACGGAGGTCGCGCTGTCACCGGTGGCATAGCCGATGGCCAGCGCCGCCGTGTCGTATGCCACGATCTCGGCCTCCGTGATGGGCAGTTTCAACACCGTCACGGCGAAAATTTTCTCGCTGGACACGGCCCCGTGGCTGACGGTGGCCGTCAGCGTGATGGCCTGATCGCCGGAAAGAAACGCCGGGCGTGAGACGACCCCGCTGGCGCTGATCGTCGCCGGGACGGTGGACGCCCAGGTGATCACCGCGCCGTTCGTGCCGCTGCTGGGCAAGGCCAGCGCTTGCGTCACGTGCGCCGCGCTGTCGCCGGGGGCATAGCCGATGGCCAGCGCCGCCGTGTCCGCCGCGACGACTTCGGCATCGCTGATGGGCAGTTTGAATACCAGCACGGGGAAGGGCTTCTTGCTCGACACGGTCCCGTTGCTGATGGTGGCGGTCAGGATCACGGAGCGATTGCCGGCCGTGAAGGTAGGACGTGTGACGACGCCGGTGGCGCTGACCGTCTCCGGGACGGTGGACGCCCAGGTGATCACCGCGCCATGCTCGCCACTGCCGGGCAAGGTCAGCGCCTGTGTCACGGAGGTCGCACTGTCGCCATCGGCATAGCCGATGGCGAGCGCCGCCAGGTCGAGCGCCACCACCTCGGGATCCGTGATGGGGAGTTTCAGCACCGTGAGTGCGAAGGTTTTTGTGCCGGATTCGGTCCCTTTTTTCGCCGTGGCGGTCAGCGTCACGGACTGATCGCCGACGGTAAACGAGGGGCGGACGACAAGACCGCGCGTGCTGACCGTGGTGGACAGCGAGGAGGCCCAACTGATGGTACTGCCATTGATGCCCGCCACCGGCAGCGTCAGCAGCTGCGTGACGCGCGTCGCGTCGTCGCCGGGCGCATAGGTAATCGCTAACGCGTCCAGATCGCGCGCCACGTCCAGTGCATCCCCGTGAAAGCTGAAGGAGCGTTTCGTGGGGGCATTTTGCAATTTCCCATTATCATCCTCGCTGACGATATAGCAGTCATAGGAGACACCCTCAACCAAGTCGGTCACGGGGATACTTGCTTCGGTATCAATAGTCATGTCGACCGAGCCTTTGAAGTTCAGGGCCACAACTTGGTCCGCGGCATTGGTACCGACTTTCACCTGCTCCGAGGACGGCGCGTTGGCGCCGTAGGGCAAGCAGACCGCATAGGCGTGTCCAATGCAATGCAGCTTGATCAGCAGTTGCGCGCTCGTGTCCAATTGGCGCACTTTGGGATAACCGGTGCTCCATTCGGGTGGCGGGCTGTTCAGCAGCACGGCAACCGCGCCGCTGCCCGAAAGGGTCACCGCGATGTCAGGGCGACCATCCCCATTAAAGTCACGTATGACGACAGCATAGGGTTGGTCACCAACGACGTAATTGTAGCTTATGTCGAACGAGGCATCGCCATAACTAATTTTTGTACCCACCGTTCCCGTACCATAGCCGGCACAAGCAATATCGTAGAGGTTATCGCCATTCATATCGGCGATGGCAAAGCCATAACTTGCCGTCCCGAGCGAAAATCCCCTGCGCGTCAGATCAAAGGTACCATCGCCATTGCCCGTGCGTATCTCCACCCCATTTGTGGTGGCCACGGCCACATCAGCGCACCCATCAGCATTGAAATCACTCACGCACACCAAGGACGGGGACTGGCTGAAGTACAGATAATCCAACTTTTCGCGAAACGTGCCATCGCCCTGGCCCAGCAGTATCGAGATGGAATTATCCTGATAATTCGCAACCACCAGATCGCGGTAGCCATCACGATTGAAATCGCCATCGGCCACCGACGAGGGCTTCCTGCCGGTGATGATGTCGGATTTTGCTGAAAACGTGCCATCCCCCGTATTGAGCAGTAGCGCCGCCGTGGCATTTTCGGTCTGGTAGTTGGTGACCACCAGATCGAGCGCCCCATCATTATTGAAGTCCGCCGCCGTGATGCCGCGTGGGTGGACGCCTGCCGGATAATCGACCCCCGTTTGAAATGATCCGTCGCCTTTGCCCAGCAGCACGCTCACGGAATCATTGTCCATATTCGCGACTGCCAGGTCCAGTACCGTATCGTTATTCAAATCCGCCGTCACGATCCCATAGGGGGTTTTGAGCAGCGTAATGATCTGCTTGGTGTCGAAGGTCCCATCGCCCTTGCCGGGGAGGAGGACCAGTTGTCTACTGCCCAGATGCGTCGTGATTAAGTCCATGGCGCCATCTTGATTGAAATCACCAGCAACCATCAGCGTTGGCGCCGCGTTGACGAGATAATTCACCGGGAGCGCAAACAACGGTAACGATGCCGCCAGCGTGCACGACGCACAGAGTCCGAGAAGGGCGAGGAGCAAAAGACCGCGAAGGCCGGGGGTGAGTGAGCGCATGGACTGTTCTCCTTCAATGGTGAACCATGCATCTCTGCGGGCCGAACTACACGTCGGCGGAACTGCTGCCGGGGGAGCCTGCAGAAGCGTGCTGTTAAAGCATTTTTTAATATAACAGAACCGCACAATCTTATCAAGCCATCGTAGAGGCTATCGGAAGGACCGTCGGACTTTGCCTGCAAGCATTTCCCGGCTGATCAAGCGTTGTGCTGGGCGGCAGACCGCTGTGTCCCCAGGTAGTCGAGCGGGCGTTGGCCGGTGTAGCGTTTGAAGGCGGTGGCGAAGTATTGGGACGAGGGGAAGCCGAGGGCGTAGGCGGTGGTGGTGACGCTGTGGCCCGCGCACAGCAGGGTTTTCGCGCGGTCGAGGCGGCGGCGCATGATGTATTCCGCCGGGGGGATGCCGACTTCCAGTTTGAACTTGGCCTTGAAGCGCGAGGTGGAGAGGTTGAGCAGTTCGGCCAGCGTGTCGAGGGGCAGGCGC
>DASXVL010000243.1:0-1516 GCA_036504255.1 Armatimonadota bacterium
CGATACCGCGGATGTCGTTATTAGCCAGTTCACCCCCGAAGTATGGCGGCTTAATCGTCTCCGGCTTGGTGCGGGAGAAGCAATACGGCACGGCAAAGACGAGCGCGAAGATAATGATAAACAAAGGGATGGCCATGACGCCACCACTGATGCTGCCGGCGCCACTGCCCGAGGACAACCAAAGCCCGCCGGAACTGGCGGCCATGCGCAAGCTTTCCGAGGCGGCCGCGAGATGGAGCTGCGGCGCGATGAGCACATTGTACAGCGGCGCAATGGCAAAGCTTGCCGCCAGCACACCCAGCACGAGGATGAGCAGCGTGGCGCTCATCGAGGGGCGCAGGGTCTCCAATTGGTATTTCGACTTATAGGACATCGTCAGGATAATGCCGATCCACTTGGCCCAGAAGACTACCGTGAACGCGCTCCCGAGAATGAGCAGCAAGAGCACGAGCGGATAGTGCACGGCGGCTTCGATCGCAATCCATTTCGTCATCAACACGCCGAAGGGCGGCAGCAGCATGGAAATCATGCCGATCACGGTAATGAAGGTGGTGAAGGGCATCTGTTTCAGCAAGCCCTGCATGTCCTCAATATCGCGACTGCCGATGCCCTGCTCGATGGTACCGATGCAGAGGAAGAGCAGACCCTTGGATACGGCATGGAAGATAATGAGCAGTATCGCGGCGCCCAGCGCAGCCTGCGTGCCGATACCGGCGCAGCAGACGATCAACCCGAGATTGGCGATGGTGGAATAGGCCAGCACCCGTTTCCCGTTGCGCTGGCTAATGGCGATGGCGGACGCGGCCACGAAGGTGAGCGCGCCGGCTAAGGCCACCACCCAGCCGAGGGTCGTCCCCGCCATGACGGTGGAGAGACGCACGACGAGATAGACACCGGCTTTGACCATAGTACTGGAATGCAGCAGCGCGGACACCGGCGTGGGCGCGACCATGGCTCCGAGCAGCCAACTCTGGAAGGGGAATTGCGCCGACTTGGTCATGCCGGCGAGACAGAGCAGCGCGATGCCGAAGGCGAAGAGCCCGGCGTTCGTGATATGCATCGTCGTCAGCACGCTCATGGCGAGGGTGTTTTGCGTGAAATAGACCGCGATGATCCCCACGATGAAAGCGACCCCTCCGAGCATATTCAGATCCAGCGTGCGGAACGCGTTGTTAATCGCTTCCTCGGTCTCGTCATGAGAGATGAGCAGGAAGGAGCACAGGGTGGTCACTTCCCAGAATGTGTAGATCCACAGCAGGTTGTCCGCCATCACCAGCGCGTTCATCACGCTCAAAAAGAGGAATAAAATCGCGAAGAAGCGCGGTTGCCGTGAGCGCAACAAATGGAGGTGCTCTTCATGGCGATCCATGTAGCCGATGGCGAAGACGAGGATGAGCGGACCGATAATCGACGCGAGCAAGATGAGCGTCAGCGATAGATAGTCGATGACCACCGGGGTGGCGGGTTCGCGCACCTGGGCGAAGAACTCAAAGCCAACCACCGCCACGAGTTGGAT
>DASXVL010000244.1:0-2553 GCA_036504255.1 Armatimonadota bacterium
CGCAGCGCACTTTGCGTACGTGCCTGCCAATCGTACGCCAACTGCATCGGCGTCTCGTGGTTATATTGCGCATGTGCGGCATCAGCCGTCACCAGCAGGCTGTCACCCATGAACAGCGCGGCTTGATTTTGCTGCCGGCCAACGCGCAAATCCTGCCAGGTATGCCCCTGGCTCAACAGCGTGGACAGACGGGAGGCGACAATCGCCGCGCGTTCCCCGGGATTATAGCCGCCGGCGGATTCGCGCAGGCGGAAAACCACATTGTTGCCGACCATGACCTCGCCAACTTGCTGTCCCTGGTCGACCATGGTACGTGAGAAGACATTAATGGTGGGCGTCGGCGTCGGCGACGGCGTCGTGCCTTGCTGGGCACGCAATGTAGACACCGTCAGCGGGATCACTACCAACGCGGCGATGAGCAATACCACGCGAATGGACTTCATCCGTTAACCTCCTTCCTCCTTGCGGAGAACTCGTTATTGCGATACCCGCGCACGGTGATTGCCCAACGACGGGAATACCTCCGTTGTCGGGCTCGCCGGACAGGCAGGATGGACATCCGGCCATTTGCCCGTATTTCATGTGCGTGCGCTGTGACGAATGCGGTATGACATCAGTATCGTTGAGCCAACAGATCGGCAGGCGATACGAAGGAAGCAGTCATGCGGGACCGCGAAACACGCCGGCGCTGGGCCACCGTAGGGGCCGCCATGGCGGCCATGTTTCTTCTGGGCGCCATTTACGCCTATGGCGTGTTGTTGCCCGCGCTGATTGCATCGTTCGGATGGTCAACCGCCACCGGTGTCCTCCCGCAATCCGTGCTCTTATTCGTCTACGCCCTGGGCATGGGGATAGGGGGGCTGCTGCAAGATCGCTTCAGCCCGACACGCATTGTCATGGCGGGTGGTCTGGCGTTCGGGCTGGGCCTCATGCTGGCCAGTGGCGCCCGTACTCTGCCCGCCTTGCTCCTCAGCTACGGTGGGCTCTGTGGGCTCGGGTTCGGCTTCACCTACGTCTCCAGCGTGACGGCGGCCATGACCTCGTTTCCCGCGCGGCGTGGATTGGTGGCTGGGCTGACGGTCGGCGCCTTTGGGTTAGGGTCAGCCTGCTGGGCGCCCTTAGCACAGCACCTGCTGGCCACCTTGGGCTGGCAAGGGTGCTTCCTGTTCTTCGGCGCGTTGTGCGCCATGGCGCTCCCATTGCTGGGTCTGAACATCCGCGCGCCGTGGCGCCCCCATGCGGTACCCGGACGGCATGCGGCGGCGGAGGGGCTAAGCCTGAGGGACGCGCTGCGCACCTCCGTGTTCTGGCTCTTGTTCGCCGCCTACCTGCTGGCGACCGCCGCCGGTTTGCTCTGGCTGGCGGATTTCAAACTCTTCGGCACGTCGCAGGGCATTCCGGCGAGCCAGGCCGCACTGCTCGTCGTCGTCACGTCCATTGGCAGCGGCCTCGGGCGCATACTCATGGGGGGGCTCTCTGACCGCATTGGGCGCTTTCCCACGCTCATCGGCGCCGCGATAGCCGGAACGCTGCTCTTTGTGTTACTCGCACTGGGCCTGCCGCACCTGGGGATCTTTCTCGTCGCCCTTTTCATCGGCGGGGCTTTCGGCACCTGGCTCTCACTCTACGGGCCGACGGCGACCGACCTGTTCGGCCTCAAGGCCGCCGGGGCCATCTATGGCGTGCTCTACCTGAGTTATGGTCTCGGGGGACTGCTCGGCCCCACCCTCGGCGGTTGGCTCGCGGATCGCGCGGGAAACTACCGCACGGCCTTTCTCGCCGCCGCCGGGCTCTGCCTGCTCTCGACCCTCTGCTTCACGCTTGCCGCACGTGTGCCGGCGTCGCACTATCGCCATGCCCCCGCGGCGGCAGAAGAATATCCCGAATAGCCTGCTTGCCCGACAAGAGACATACCGATAACAAGCGCATAAATGGTATAATGCGACATCGTCCCCCTGTGAAACGATGGAGATACCATGCCTGAAGCCACCGATGTCATACGCCGTGAACATGCCACGATTCGCATCATAATCCGTATTCTGGATGAGTTGCTGGCACGCCATAAGGCGGGAGAAGCCCCGAGCATCGCGGATATCCCACAAATGGTAACGTTCTTCATCCGCTTCGGCGACGGCCTGCATCATGCCAAAGAAGAGCAGGTGCTCTTCCCGGCCATTCTTCGGCATGATCAGAACAGCATCACGCTGCTCGATCGTCTGCTGACCGACCATCAGCAGGATCACCTCATTTTGAGCACCCTGGAGCATGCGTTGTCCCGTGGAGATCACGCGGCGGTCTGGGCCACCATGTGGAGCTATGTCACGCTGATGGCGGCGCATGTCGAACTGGAGGACAACCTGTTGCTCCCAACGGCGGACACGTATTTCACCGAGGAGGAACAGGCTGAGTTAGCCGGTCTGTTGGCCACGGTCGAGCGCGAGCGCATGCCGGAACTTGAACGCAAAAGCTGGGCGGTGCGCTGCGACGAGTTAATCGCGCGCTACTTGCCGGGCCAGTAGTGAATGCGCCATTGCGCTGGGCATGTATCAGCCG
>DASXVL010000245.1:0-5220 GCA_036504255.1 Armatimonadota bacterium
GTGCTGGACATGGTGTATAACGACGCGCATGCCACCATTTTAATTCTCGACAATGGCATCACCGCCATGACGGGACGGCAGGAACACGCAGGCACCGGCAAAACCCTCGACGGTGTTACCGCGCCGCAGGTCGATCTGGAAGGGCTGGTGCGCGCCCTCGGCGTGCAGGATGTCGTGGTGGTGGATGCGTATGACCTGGCCACGCTGGAAGCCCAGCTCAAGCGTGCCCTCGCCCACCCCGGCCCCTCGGTCATCATCCCGCGCCGCCCGTGCATGCTCATCCCGCACGAGGAACGCCCGCTGGTGAGCGTGCAGGCTGACACCTGCCGCGCCTGTGGCGCCTGTCTGAAGATCGGCTGCCCGGCGATCAGCAAGCAAATGGTGGAGAAGAACGGTAAAATGCGCGCGATGCCCGTCATCGACCCGCTGCTCTGCCGTGGCTGTGGCGTGTGCGTGCAGATCTGCCCATTCGACGCGTTAGTGACGGCGGATGCCCCGGCGCAGGTCGGCGCGTAGCCGGAAGGAGTAGTAGTGATGGCTGATTTCCTCACGCGTGAGCAACGCCTATACGAATGGTTCGCCCCCGCCCGCCTGGGCATGTTCTATCACTGGGGCCTGTTTACCGGCGGCGGCTGCTCCAGCACCGGGCCGGAGGGCAATATCCCGCTTACCTACGACACCATCGCGGCGTTCGAGCAAGCGGCGGCGGACCCGGAAGCCATCGCCGCCAATATGGTCAAGCTGGCCAAAGACGCCGGGGCGAAATACGTCACCTGCACCGCGCTGCACTCCTGTGAGCGCTTCGCCGTGCTCTATCCGACCAAGCTGCAGGGCTTTGTGCTGCGCACCACCAAGGACTACGTCGGCGCATTCATCAATTGCAGCCGCGCAGAGGGTCTGGTGCCCCTGCTCTACATGCCCGCCCACGCCCAGCACTCGGACGGCGCCGGTGGGCCGTGGATCGCGGACGGCTATCGGGAACCGGCGGAATTCGTCGGCTTGCTGAAACGCCTCATCAAAGAACTCTACGACCTGCACGGCGAGCAGATCGGCGGCTTTTGGCTCGACGGCAACCACCCGCAGAGCGTCGAACTGCCCGACTACGTGCACAGCTTGCTGCCGCACGCGATCTTCATCATTAATAACGAAACGACGGTGTACACGCCCGGCATGGATTATTGCACCACGGAATTTTTGTGCAATGAGCCCGATCCGGTATATTGCCGCCCGAGTGGACTGCGCAAGGTACAGCCAACCTACGGCGTGCTGCCGCCGAAGAAAGATTTTAACGAGGACATCCCCACCTGCAACGGTTGGTGGTACGGCGCGCCCGGTTCGAGTCTGGCAGAGATCGCCGCCGGCCCCTATGCGCAGGACCCCACCTATCTGGTGCGGGAGATGATCTCTTCGCTGGGCCAGCGCGGGCAGTGGAATTTTTCGCTCGGCATCGGGCCACTCATCGACGGCTCCTCCCCGGAAATATTCCGCCCCATGTTGGCGAATATGGGGCAATTCATGGCCTGGGCCGGTGCGGCGATTTATGACACCACCGGTGGCGAAGGCGCGCCCTTGCAACTGGGCTGGACCAACGACGGCGGCTTCTTCTCGCTCACCGTGTCGCTGCAGAATCCCGACCTGCTCTACGTCCTGGTGACGACCGCGCCCTCAACCGCGCTGCTCTGCATCCAGAATACCGGCAATCGCGAGGTGGCGGAAATCACCGACCTGCGCAGCGGACAACGCCTCCCCTTCACCAATCGCAACCGGGGATGCATCGAATTACCCGACATGGACTGGGCGGACGTGGCGCGCTATGGCGCGAAGGTGCTGCAGGTGACGCTGGCGTAAATCGCTGGATGCATGTCTTAAATATGAGTACAGTGGCAGAAAAATCGTATGCACGCGTTGCTCCTGTGCTATTTCGCCGGAAGGTGACATCGTCAATAGCCCCGCAAGGGGCGGCAAGCGACTAGCCATCAGTGGAGCGGAGCGGAACTGGTGGACCGTGGCGTGACGATCCTCGTAGCCCCGACCGGGGCGACAGCCGGTGAGTTCCCGCGAGACCGCGTCAACGGACAGGAACCGGCTGTCGCCCCTTCAGGGCTTGGAGAGTCGGGGATGACGCGATCCACGGGTTTCGCTATGCTGCACCCATGGCTAGTGGCTGCGTGCCCCTTCGGGGCAGGGGAAGGCGGGACACGTCCACCGGAGCCTTGGCAACCGAGGATGGGCCCTCTTCAGCAAGTCAGAGCAGGCGCAGCAAAAAATGCGCACAGACATATATGCATCCAATTCGCTCCGGGCAAGAGGACATTCCTCGACGTATAGGAAACTTATAATTTAAAGGTGTACGATGGCGGCAACTACCAATATTCTTATTGTCGGCGTTGGCGGGCAGGGTATCGTTCTGGCCGGTGACGTCATTGGCCTGGCGGCCCGGCTGGCCGGTTTGGAAGCGAAGGCGTCGGAAATCCACGGCATGTCGCAACGCGGCGGCAGCGTGATCTCCGAGGTGCGCTTCGGCGCGCAAGTCTTCTCGCCGTTGATTCCCCCGCCGGGCGCCGATTTCGTGCTCGCGTTCGAGTTACTGGAAGGACTGCGCGGGCTGGAGCGGCTGCGTCCGGGCGGCGTGGCCATCGTCAACCGCCAGCGCATCACCCCGGCCTCCGTCACCTATGGGTCGGCGCAGTACCCGGACGACGCGGAAGGCGACATCACGCGCGCCTGTCCCGACGCCGTCATCGTCGATGCGCTGCAACTGGCGCAAGAACTCGGCAACGCGCGCGCCATCAACAGCATTCTCATGGGGGTGCTCGCCGGGCGCTGCGCCATTCCCCTGCCCTGTTGGGAAGACGCGATCCGCCAGATAGTCAAACCGCGGTTCGTGGAACTGAATCTGACCGCGTTCCACCGGGGCGCTGCGCTAACGACCGCCGGAGCGAGGAGCTAACACACCATGGCAACCCTATCCACCGCGAAAACGATCTATAACCCGCTCTACGAGTGCATGAGCCGTGACGAACTGAGCGCGCTGCAACTGCGGCGCATGAAAGATTCCGTCTCGCGCACCTATAACCACGTCGCCGCCTACCGGCAAAAATGCCAGGCTGCGGGCATCACGCCGCTGGAGATGCAGTCGTTGGATGATCTGCGCCATTTCCCCTTCACCGTGAAGACCGATTTTCGCGACAACTACCCCTTCGGGCTCTTCGCCGTGCCCACGGAAGAAATCGTGCGCGTGCATTCCTCCAGCGGCACCACCGGCAAACCGACCGTGGTCGGCTACACCGAAAACGATATTGCCCTGTGGACGGAAGTGATGGCGCGCACCATGGGCTGCGCGGGCGTCACGCGCAAAGATATCATGCAGGTCTGCTACGGTTACGGCCTCTTCACCGGCGGGCTGGGCGTGCACTACGGCGCCGAGCGCTATGGCGCGACCGTCATCCCCATCTCCGGCGGCAACACCAAGCGCCAGGTGATGATCATGGAAGACTTCGGCAGCACCGTCATCGCCTCCACCCCGAGCTACGCGCTCTACATGGCGGAAGTCGCCGAAGAGATGGGCATCGTGGACCGCCTGAAGCTGCGCATCGGCATCTTTGGCGCCGAGCCCTGGTCGGAAGGCATGCGCCAAGACCTGCAGCGCAAGCTCGGCGTGCTCGCCATCGACATCTACGGCATGTGTGAACTCATCGGCCCCGGCGTCGCCAGCGAGTGCGAATGCCAGTGTGGCCTGCACATCTTCGAGGACCACTTCTACCCGGAAATCATCGACCCGGAGACCTGCGAAGTGCTGCCCGCGGGTAGTCGCGGCGAACTGGTCGTCACCTCGCTCACCAAAGAAGCGGTGCCCATCATCCGCTACCGCACGCGCGACATTACCTCACTCACCTATGACACCTGCGCTTGCGGCCGCACCATGGTGCGCATGGATCGCGTCACCGGGCGCTCCGACGACATGCTCATCATCCGCGGCATCAACGTCTTCCCCTCGCAGATCGAGGACGTGCTCATCAACATCGAGGGCACCGCGCCGCACTACCAGTTGCACGTGCGCCGCGAAGGCTCGCTCGACGAGTTGGAGCTCTGGGTGGAGATCACCGAGTCGGTGCTCAAAGACGATATTCGCTCCTTGGAGGGCCTGTCACGGCGTATCGCCGCCGAGTTGCACTCCGTGCTCAACCTGACCTGCCGCATCAAGCTCGTCGAGCCAAAAACCATCGAGCGCAGCGAAGGCAAAGCCAAGCGCGTCATCGACCACCGCCAGAAGTAATCCGCCGCGCCTCCCCTGCTGCTACGCGATGCGGGGGAGGCGCGCGCCCCTAAAGGCCAGGCCATGCACCTCACCATCCTCGCCGTCGGCAAAGTGCGCGAGCGCTACCTCGCCGACGCCATCGACGAATACGCCAAGCGCCTGCGCCGCTACGCCACGCTCAGCATCGTCGAAGTCGCCGAAGAGCAGGCCCCCGAGACCCTCTCCCCCGCCGAGCAAGAGCAGGTCAAACAGCGCGAAGGCGAGCGCCTGCTCAAGCACATCAAAGACACCCACTACGTCATCGCCCTCGCCATCGACGGCAAAACGCTCTCCTCGGAAGCCTACGCCGCCCACCTGCAACGCCTCGCCCTCGCCAGCCGCAGCGACATCGCCCTCCTCATCGGCGGCTCCCTCGGCCTCCCCACCCCCCTCCTCCACCGCGCCGACTACCACCTCTCCTTCGGCCCCATGACCTACCCCCACCAACTCATCCGCCTGCTGCTGCTGGAACAGACGTATCGGGCGTTTAAGATTATGTTGGGGCAGCCGTATCATAAGTGATGGCTTGCGTTTGATTATGCTTGGCGGCGGGACCGTGCGCGTGCATGGAATTTCCACCGTGGACGATGAGAATGGACGGGCGGCGTAGTTGACGAGGCGGACATCGCCATTGTGCTTGGCTGCTGGCCCCACCAGTTGGGCAGGAAAATAGAGCGGTGGCAAAGAATGAGCAAGACAGCGGTTCGTTTCGCAGTACAGAGACGATGCCCCAACAGGTGCTCTGTTCGTGTGCCATACACGGCGACGGCGTCAACCCCAGTAAGCAGGGCGCTGGCGGAGTACGTTGGTAGTGCCCCAACCAACACGGTGTCAGCGTATCGGCTGTAGCACGGTTTGGAAGCCGATGCAGGGCCCGCAGGCCCGGAGTCGCGCTCAGCGTGCCGCGAGATGCAGTTCCGGAT
>DASXVL010000246.1:0-8695 GCA_036504255.1 Armatimonadota bacterium
GGCGTCGAATTTCAAGGCATAGTTCGCCTCACTCGGTCCGAACTTCGTCCGCTTGGCAAACAATGACTTGAACTCCAGTACCGGCGTGCTCGTCCCCTCGGGAGTAATTTTCTTAATGGCGAGCGTCGGCCAGCCCTTCTCGTACCCCTCTTCGACGACGCGGACGTAAACGCTGCCGTCGTCATCGGGAAGCAAGCCCCAAATCGGCACGCCGCGTTCGGCATAGAGCGCCCCGGTTTTCCAATAGGGCGCCCCGTCGCCAAGCGTACGCGCGGGGTTCGGGTAAACGGTGATGGCAGGCCCGGCAGTATTCGAGGTGGCATACCCGGCGACGTATAGCTGCCCTTTGTTCCCGAAACCGAGCGCAACCGTGCGCCAGGGGACCGCGCCGCGTTCGCTGATGATATCCGTCGCCGGATCAAGGGAGAGGAGTTTCCCTAAGAGATCGGTGGCAAACCAGATCTGGCCGTCAGGACCGCTCACCAGCGGCACACCCGCCGGATAGAAATGTGGCCAGTCGTCCATGGCCGATGTGGTCACGCGCACGGCTTCCTTGATGCCCTCCGCGGTGAGCGCATACTGTTTCACGTAACCGTAGCCATAGACCACCACCACCGTCTGTGCAGGCCCGAGGGCGACACAGCGCGCCCCTGGCTCGATCTTTTTACCGGCCATGCGTTCCGGCTGCGCGCCGGTGACATCGTACAGCGTGAGCTGTTGATCGTCCGTGATCACCGCCAACACCGTGCCGCGCACGGCCAGCCCGAGCGGTTTTCCGCTCAGCCGGAGCAGCATATTGGGGACCTCCGTGTTCTCCGACGCGAAACGCTGCATGCGCTGATTCCCGGTGTCCGCGACGTAGAGTTGCTGATGCGTGCTGTCGCATGCCACCATGGAAGGCTGCGAAAATTTCCCCGGCTCGCTGCCTACGCGCTGCGGCGAAAAAACCCAGGGGTAATCCTCACGATAATCCCCACCGAATACCCGTGTTCCGCTGGCGGAGAGATAGCGATACTCGAATGGCCAGGCGAGTGGTACCTGCTGGCTCTTCAGATACTTCCCATCCCGTGCAAAGATGGCGACACGTCCCGGTTGACTCAACAGGTAACAGGAACCATTCTCATCCAGGGCAACCGATAGATATTGACCGGGTTGCTGCTTGCCACGCATATCGCCGATGATCTTTTGGAAGGTAAGGGTCGGCCCCGCTGCGCTCACTGCCGCGCCAAGGCAGAGCAGACACAGGAGGCTTCCCAACATGCTACGCAATAGGCGCATAACGCTCCCTCTCCCTACTTGGGCGCGACCCGCAAATCGCCCGGATCGCTGATGCCGCACCAGAACCCGTTGCCGGATGAACCGGCGTGGATTTTGAGCAGCAGTTCATTACTGCCCTTTTTCAACTGCACCGGTATGGTAAACTGCGCGGGACGCGGGGGCCCATGCCCGTCTTTCTGTTCGTAGACCTTCTCGCCATTGAGCCAGATGCGCGCCCAGTAATCCACCCCGAACTTGAGTTCCGCCGTGCGGTTCTCCGGGCTCTCGATGGTGGTCACCGCATAGCCGACGCGCCAGTTATACGACCCGGTGAGGGTATGGAGATTCACATAGGACTCTGTCGTATCGGCATGCCGCCAGGAGACCATTTTTCCGGCGTCTCCCGGATAGCTCGCGGTAAAATCGCGCGTCAATTCCGGGGGATTGACTTTCGCCATGCCGATTTTCTCATCATTCGTATCCGTGCCGGAGAAGGGACCGATCACCATCCAAGCGTTGGTGGCGAGATCGTGGTAGACGGGGTCAATTTTCAAATAGAACACCCCCACCCGCGCGCCGGGCTGCGGGCGCATCTCCACGCGGTGCGCCCCCTGGCGCAGGGTCACCGTGGAGAGCAGCGTTAACTGGCCCCACAGTCGATTTTCCTGCACCGCTTTGACTTGTTGGCCGGGGATCACCTGTCCATCGACGAGAATGGTGGGACGCGCGTAGGGCTTTTGCGTCAGATAGGCGAGGGAGATGCGAAAGCGATTCGGGATCGGCGTCTCCTGGCCGATGGTCAGCGATGCGCCCTGCCAGGCGAGGACCTGTTCTCCCGGCAGCGCTGCGGCAATTTTCGCGGTGGGGACAATCGACGCAATCTCGCGGCCGGCTGGATCGAGCTTCGCCAGCAGGGCATCCGGGGTGAACGCCAGATCCGGCTGCTTCGGCGCTTTCCGATAGAGCAACTCCGGCGGGTATGCGCCAAACGCCTCGTAGACTGTCATCAGGTGGTTATGCAGCAGCGCCCGGCGCGCAGCGACGTAGCGTCCGGCGGTGCACGCCGCGCGCGCCTCCGCCAGCTTCTTCTCGGCGTGCTGCTGATCGACCAGCGAGAAGGGCACCAGTGTCACGTTGGCCGCTGCACCTTTGCCGGCCAATAGCTCACCGACAAAGGCGAGCTGCCCCTGTAACTGCGTCTTCACCGCGGCAGGGACGGTCGTCACGACGCTTGTCGGCACGCCACCCGTGGCGCTGAAGGTGAGCAGTTGATAGGAGTTCAGGGAAAGGCGGATGGACTTGTCAGCGCTCACCGCCACCACTTGCCCGGTGACCAACCGTTTCAGCGTGGGGCGTGCCGAGAAGCGCACGGTAACATCGACCGCATAGGGCGCACGATTGACCAGGTAGAAATAGGTCAGCCCTTGTTGCTGGCCCGACCACAGCGCGACCGGATCGTCGGCGCCGGCCAGCCGCGTCATGCCGATGGCCGGCAGGGAGAGATATTCCGCCAGGAAGTCACGCAGATACTGCGGTTGCCCTTGCGCGTAGCCGTGGCTACCATCGGTGATATAGACGATGTTGCCGTCGGCCAGGGTATTGGCAAAGCGGGACAACGCGTGCCGGCCCGCCGGATTGATCACCCCCGCGCCATGTACGGTTTCGCTGTTGTGGAATTGCGACTTTTTCCCCAGCCCCAAATCCTCCACACGCACCATCTCGCCTTCGTAAGAATTCGCATCGAAATGAACGTAACTCACCGTGCCGCCGGTGACGGGTTTGGCTGCGCCGTCAATCGCCTGTTGGTCGGAGGATTGGTCCCAGCCTCTGGCCTCCAACACGGGGTCCATCGAGCGGCCACCCGGCGGGTAGACACGCGTCTCATTGAGAATAATATTGCGATCCTGTCGATAGAGCGCCGGATCGATGCCCGATTCGCGAATAAGGCCCGCCCATCCCAGGCGCTCATAGGCCTTAAAATCGACATCGCGACTGAATTTAATATCGTAGGTGGGCCCGTACGCATCCAGATGCAGGGCGAGGTCCGGGCGAGCTTTCGTCAGAATCGCCGCCAGGCGCTGATGATACTGATGCACTTTCCGGCAGCGCCAATCGACCCAGGGCTGGTAGGCATGGGCCATCAACCAGTCATAGCGTTTCGTGAAACGCTGCGGATCATCGTTCGCCACGGGCACGGCAATGCCCGTCTCTTTGCTGAACTGGGCGACGGTGTAATCTTCATACCCCCAGTAGATGGACGGCAGGCACTGCCAGGCGGAGAACTGCCAGGCCATCAAGCGAAGATCCAGACCTTTAAAGGCCGGTGAATCTTTATAGCGATCCGCCACTTCCTGTATGACCGAGGCGATGAAATCCTGCACGCCGGGGTAGAGAGCGTTATAAAGGCAGGTATCGACCTTGCCATCCTTGCCGACACTCAGCCAGGGCTTGGCGGGGCTATCATCCTCGAAAGTACCTTTGCCACCGAAACGCCGATCCAGGTCACGCGCTAACACCCAATTGACCGGCAGGTGCATTTCGCCGATGAAATCCATCCCATATTTCTCACAATTGAGCAACATCAGGCGGACCAGGTCTTTCTTGAGCGGTTCCTTCAGCGTGGGCGGGCCGAGAATGCCGTACCCATCCGTATCCGAGAGGCTTTGCCCTTGCAGTACCTTCGACGGCCACATCATCGATTGATAGACCTCAATGGTCGGGTGCCAGAGATTGGCGCCCAGGTAGTTTGCCCATTGCCCCAGCCGGTCAGCAGGGCGGTTGATGTTGGTGAAGGTATTCCCGTCCGGCATCGCTCCCCAGTAACTGGTGAAGCGTAAGGGTTCTTCCTGGTAAAAGCCGAATTGCCGCCCACCGCGCTTGCCGGTGGCGAGTACCGGCAGATTGCCGGTGATGCGGTAGATGCGAATGCGGCTGACCGCGGCGCGCTGACCGCGATACCAGCCCTGGAAAAAGAGACGCGGGTCATTGCGCCGGGGATAGAAGTAGAGTTCCTGCGTCTGCATTTTGTTCGTCAGCGGAAATTCTCCGCCGGAACGTACGCCGAGCGTCGGCGCGTATGGGTTAGGCACGTCGTCCACCATGGAAATGAGGAAGGTACGCAGATCGTCGTCGGGGTACTCGACTTCGGCTTCATAGGTATCCTGAATGCTCGGCAGGTGCAGCGTGTAGGCGAACCAGTCGGCGTTGTCCAGGTCTTCCACCCGGCCCTTTGTCCCACCTTCCAAATAGTTGCCGAAGGTCGCCGTGATGGAGCGCGTGCCGCCGGAGGAAACATAATCCGGCGCTTGCTTCGAACAGTCGATAGTGGCAATCAGCTCTTTCTCGACCTTAGCGGTGGGTACCGGACGCTGCTTGGTGTCGATGACCAGATATTGCATCACGCGTTCCACCGCATTGCCCTGCGCGTCCCACGCCTTCAGGTCGAAGGTACCTTCGCGATCGGTCGGAATGAACAGCGTCTCGACCGACACCCCGTCGCCGGCAGCGATCTGCCGCTGCAGGGTGTGAACTGTCTTGCCCGTATTGACATCGCTCACCGTGAAGGTGAGTGCATAGGCCTGCGGCTGACGCCCGGCCTGCAGTTGCACCGGGAAGGCTTCGCCCTTGCGGAAGACGAGATAATCTTTCACCGGGGAGAGGCGCACCATACCGGTGACGTCTTTCGCCGGTTCGAGGAAAAAGCGGTTCATCCACGGGATGCCCCAGGGCCAGGAATGATCGAAGCGCAGGGTATGCTTGCCCTGGGTCAAATAGAGATTCACGACCTTTTCGGCATTCTCTTTCGGCGTCCACACGCCACTCGCAAACGGCGTGTTAATGAGGTAGACGCCGTCGAGATAAATATCGGTGGCCGAGGGTGAAGCTTGCACCCAGAGTTCATACCAGCCGGTCTGCGGCACGGTCACGGCAAAGTCCGCCATGCCGAAGCCGCGAATATAGCCACTCTGGCGGGTATCCTTCAACTCCTGTTCCGAGAGAAACGTCGTCGACGTGAAGTCCGTCCCTTTCACGACGATGCGCTGCGCAAAAGCAGCCGCCCCACTCATCACCAGCAGCATGGTCGTCAGAAGCGCCCAGCCAATACATCGTGTAGACATTGCATAACTCCCTCGATACAGATACGGTAAGTAGCATACGACAACAAGTAAAAACATTATATAGCAGATCCTTCGCTTGTCGAGAAAAATCGGGCGTTTGACCAATGTGCACTTGTCACACCGGGCGCAGGGAAGACAAGCGTTCCCAGAGGAGAGCGACTACACCGTCATATCGCCCCACTCCGGCCGCAAATTCGACAGGAAACACACACTTTTGCGCGCACATCTGCGTAGACGCGCGCTGCGGTTTGGCGAATACTACACCGTGTACGCTGGTCAGCGACAAGCCTGGGAGGAAGCGCGGTGACATCGACGAATACTGGTTGTCAACGACCCGCGGCGTGAGCGATAGATTCCTTTGTTTAGTGAGGGCTAACCATGCATAGTACGACCTCGTTACGCATTAGCACGTTTCTCTGGCAGGACGAAGCGCGACGCCTGCCCTTGTTATCCCTGCTCCAGGAGTACCGGGATACCATTGAAGAAGTGGCCTTCTTTACCTCTTTTACGCACTCGGTGTTGCCGCTCGCCGTCATTGAACGCGAGGCGGAGGAGCTTGCGGAAATTATCCCAACCTTCAAGGCAGCGGGCCTCCGTGTTGGTATCAATCACCTGGCAACCATCGGTCACCTTGACGAGAACCTGATCAATGCGCTCGATGAACCGTGGCAACGCCTGATGGATATTGACGGCACGACTGCGCGGGGCAGCTACTGCCCACAAGACCCCGACTTTCTGGCCTTCACCGCCAGTTGCTATGCCGCGCTGGCGCACACCGGCACGGACTTCATCTGGCTTGATGACGACATCCGCATGGGACATCATCCTCCCGCAAAAACGGGGTGTTTCTGCCCCCGCTGTCTGGCGGATTTCGCCGTGCGCACGCAACGGGAGTGGACGCGAGACACCCTGCGTGCGGCATTTGCGGCCGGTGGCGCGGCGGGGCTCACCTTGCGCAAGCAATGGTTGGCGCAGAACCGGGCGACCATTCAGACGCTATTGCAGGGTATTCGGCAAGCAGTCGATACGGTCAACCCCGCGTTGCCGCTCGGGCTCATGACCTGCGACATGCTCTACGAAGGCGCCGATTTTCCCGGCTGGGTAGCGGCGCTCGCGGGCAAGGCAAACATTCAGGTGAAATGGCGTCCGGGGGGCGGTGTTTATAATGACGATCAGCCGTTAAGCCTTCTTGGAAAAGCCCATGCCATTGGTGGGCAAGCCAACGCGCTCCCTGCACAGGTCAGCGATATCCAATCGGAGTTAGAAAATTTCCCCTACTACGGGCTCAAAAAGAGCGCCACCTTCTTCGGCGCGGAAGTCCTCGCCTACCTGGGGGCCGGGTGTACCGGCGTCGCGATCAATTGCATGGGCGACTCCTATCCCCCCTTTACGGAATATCGACAATATTTCGAGAAGGCGCGCGAGATTCGTCACTTCGGTGAGCTGGCAGTGCAGGCGTTCGGACGCAGTACTTGTGAGGGGATCTGGCTCGCGCGGACACCGGATATTTATGCCACCGGCAACCCGGAGGGCGATTGGTTTACCGGTTTACCCGGTGGGCAACTGAACGACACGGCGGAGATTGGGCTCCCGCTAGCGTATGCGCCAGCCGGGAAGAGCGTGAGTGTCCTGTTCGGCGACGCTCCGTTAAGCTTCACGCCGGAGGCGCTGCGCGAATTGCTGACAGGCGGCGTGTTATTAGATGGCCCGGCGCTTGCTCACCTCAACGCCATGGGGCTGTCCGCCTATACCGGGTTCGAAATTGACGGTGAGAAGCTCATCGACATGCAGGAAAAATTCACCGATGATCCGCTCAACGGCATTTTTGCCGGACAGCGGCGTGACTGCCGTCCCTCGTTCTGGCCGCAGTCGTGTTACCTTGTGCGCCCGCTCGCGCCGACCGGTCGTCTGCTCTCGCAGATGATCGACTTCGACGACACGGATTTCGGCGGGGCGAGCGGCGTGTTCGAAAACACCCTGGGCGGACGCGTCGCGGTCTTCGGTTATTACCCCTGGAGCTATCTGCACTCACTGGCCAAGGCCACGCAGATGAAGGCGATCCATCGCTGGCTCTCCCGCGACACGGTGCCCGCCTACGTGGCCAGCTACCATAAAGCCGGTCTCTGGTGTCGGCGCACGGACGAAGGCAAACCGGCGATGCTACTGCTCAATGCTTCGCTCGACCCAGCCAAAGACCTGACGCTCGCCCTGCGTGCGGCACACGGTTCGCTCACCATGACACGCATTGACGGCCGGCAGACCGAGCTCGTACCCGGTGAGCTCGACGGGGCGTATACGCACTTCACCTTGCCGTCATTGCAGTCCTGGGAAGTGGTATTATTGCAGGGATAAGGAGTCGCCATGTCTCTCATCACCCCCACCAGCCTGGCGGCAACGCTTGATGCCGTGAATGAGGCGGTCTTTTATGGGCGAGAAATAGCGCCCGCTGACCGGGAAGACACGGCGCGTTGGATTGCCGCGCGCCAGGGGCAGCCGGGCGCCTACCGCGGCCTCTTTGCCCCCACCGCGCAGGACTACGCGTCAGGCGTGCGCCTCTTCACCGGAGAACGGTTGCATAGCCGCGCTTCGACCGGCCATATCCTTGGCGAGGAAGCCTGCCAAGCGTTGTACCGGCTCGCTGTGCCTGCTGCTGACGTGCACGCCGCGCTCAACCGCGCCACGGAAATCGTCACCACCTTCAGGCATAGTGACGGCGACACAGGTTACTATTGCTGCGGCATCTGCACCGCCGCGTATTGGCGCCACCTCGCCGTGTCCACGTTGCCAGACGCGGAGTCGCGTCTGGCCAGCGGATTGCGCCGCCTCGCCTCCCTGCACGACGGCAAGGGACGCTGGCAGACCTTCCCCTTCTACTACACCCTGCTCGCACTGACGGAGATCGATTTGCCTGCCGTCCGCACCGAACTGCGCTATGCCGCGCCAACGTGCGAACGCCTCATCCGGCGTAGCGCAGCGGGTGATATGTACACGACCCGCCGCTATGATGTGCTGCAGCGTGCGTTGGCAAAGTGCTAACCATTCCGCCAGTCCTGTTGGCGTTAGCCCGGCCGAAAGTCCTTAGCACCGTCTGGAACAGGGCCCAAGCCCGGCTATCCCTCTATAGTTTCCAGCCTGGGATAGCCGGGCTATGGCCCAATGCCATTCAAATAAGCCAACGTCATCCGGCAAGAGAAACGCTTTGGCCTTCACTGTCCCGCCCCGGGGGCGCTGCCAGTAGCGGCGTGCGTCGTTCGTGGTAGGGGCCGCCCTCTGTGGCGGCCCGTGGTCGTGTTGTGGTGTCTCGTGTTCGCGTGAGCGGC
>DASXVL010000247.1:0-9067 GCA_036504255.1 Armatimonadota bacterium
GTGGTGGATGCGCCGCATCCGGGAAGGCGCGTGCGCGGTCGTCAACCCCTTCAATCCCCGGCAGGTGTCGCACGTGTCGTTGCGTCCGGAGCATGTGGACGCCATCGTCTTCTGGACCAGGAACGCCGCGCCACTGCTCCCGTATCTCGCTGAGCTGAATGGGCGTGGATATCGCTATTATTTCCAATATACACTCACGGGCTATAATAGCGCTATTGAACCGAATGTACCTGAAGTTGCTAATGTAGTAACAACGCTCACCCAACTGGCTGCTGCCATCGGACCCGAGCGCATTTGCTGGCGCTATGACCCTATCCTCTTCACGAATACCATGCCCCCTGAGTACCACCTGGAACATTTTGCTGCGCTGGCGTCCGCCCTGCGCGGCCTCACCCAGCACGTGACGGTCAGCCTGTTCGACGAGTATCGCGGGGCGATGCGGCGGTTGCGGGAGCTAGCGCCCGCCGTGCAGTTGCTGGAGATCCCCGAGACGTCCGAGCGCTTTGCCCACTGCATGCGTACGCTGGCCAGCATCGCCGAGGCACAAGGGATGGCGATCAGCAGTTGCGCGGAAACGGTTGACCTGCGCCCGTATGGCATCATGCCGGGGCAGTGTATCGATGGGGCGTACCTGCGGCGAGTGTTCGGCATCGAAGTAGCGACTGCCAAAGACCCCAACCAGCGAGCGGCGTGCGGCTGTGTCGCCAGCAAAGACATTGGCGCCTACGACACCTGCCTCCACGGCTGCCGCTATTGTTATGCCACGCACCGCGACGGGCTGGCGGCGGCACGCCACGCGGCACATGGCGTGGAAAGCCCGGCGCTGCTGCCGATGGAGCCCCGTTCGTAGAGGAGTCCTTGGCACTATCTGGAAGTCCCGAAGCGGGTGTCCGGTTGCAGTATAAAAGACCCAGGAATGCTCTGCAAAAGCGGTGGGTCAACAGCACTGTTTGGAAGGGTTCGAGCGTAGCGAGTCCCGCTCTCCCGAGGGTTGGGAACGGCGGGTCTCGCGTGGCTCGAACCCTTCCAAACGGTGCTATGGACTTGCGGCTCGACTTGTGTGGTCAGTCTCGGATCACCCGAGGAATCGTATCGCTGTCTGACAGTATTTTTACATGAAAGGTCCCGCCCGCTCTCCCATATTTGCTGCCAGCGCGCACTACGCATTATCGCTCTTGAAAGACGACTTCAGGGGCAGCATGGCCAGATGATGCGAATAGATGGCCACATTGTCAAGGATTTGCGCCTGCTGGTATGCTAGAATCGCTTTCATATGTTAGCGCGTTTCGGGGGTATGGCCATGACGTATCGTGAGCAATTTCTGCGCATCATGAATTATGAAGAGGTCGAGACCATGCCGGCCGTGTATTGGGGCGGTTGGCCGGAAACCTATACCCGCTGGTATTCCGAGGGCTTGCCCGAGGAGCGCTCGACGCATATCCCGTTCTTCGGCGCGGAGGCCGATTGCCTGTGGGGCCACACCCTCTGCGGAGTTTTCGGCGGGCCCTTTGCGGAAAACCTCATTGATTTCGGCGAAGAGACGCTGGAAGAGACGGCCGACTATCGCATCTATCGCGACCGCTTCGGCGTCATTCTCAAGGAACTGAACGGACAGAGTAATATCCCGCTGCACCTCGGCTATACCTTCACCACCGCCGCCGACTGGCCGCGCTACAAAGCGATGCTCCAGCGCGACCCGGCAAAAATCCCCACCGCCAACCTGGAAGCACAGATTGCCCACGCCGAGGCCAGCGGGCATCCCATCACCATCTACACCGGATCGCTCATGGGCTGGGCGCGGAATTGGCTGGGCGTGGAGAACCTGTCCTACCTGTGCTATGACGACCGCGAGTGCTTCGCGGATATGGTGGATACCATCGCCGACCTGGCCTGCTGGAACATTGATCTCATCATGGAGCGGCTCACCATGCCGTGCGACCTGGGCTTTGGCTGGGAGGATATCTGCGGGCGGAGCGGCCCGCTGGTGAGCCCGCAGATTTTCGCGGACTGCGTGGCCCCCGGCTACCGGAAAATTCGCAGCAAGCTGGAGGAGTACGGCGTCTCGCTCTTTGCCATGGACTCCGACGGCGACATCAGTCAGCTCATCGGCCCCTGGCTGGAGGCGGGCGTCAATGTGCAATTCCCCGTGGAATACGGCGCCTTTCG
This sequence comes from Armatimonadota bacterium, assembly GCA_036504255.1. Taxonomy (GTDB): domain Bacteria; phylum Armatimonadota; class Hebobacteria; order CAIYQO01; family CAIYQO01; genus DASXVL01. The sequence continues at coordinate 2,167 of DASXVL010000247.1, forward strand.
CCAGGACGCTACCGTCTATCGCAAGCAGTACGGCAAAGAACTGCGCATGCTAGGCAACTTTGACAAGATAGCCCTCGAACGCGGGCCGCAGGCGGTGGAGGAGGAAATCGCACGACTCACCCCACTACTGCACGACGGCGGTTTTATCATGCATCTGGACCATTCGCCCACGCCGAACGTGTCGGTGAAGACCTACCAGGCATACTTCCAGCGGGTGAAAGAAATTCGGTTGTAGCAGATCGACCATGGTTGATGAACCGCGTTAGCAAAAAATGATGTCGCATGGCTGGTGATCGCTTCCTGCGATGATGGCGCCGACCTCCTGTCGGCGCGGAGTTTTGGGGCGCCTGTTCCAGGGGCGGCATCATCCGACAAGCTCATGACAGGTCGTGCCGCGCCCTGGCTAGCAGCTGTCGCCACTTCGTGGCTGATTTCCGCATCCTTGCGAAAATAAAGAGCATCGATCACTTTGCGCAATGCGATCTCCCTCTTCATGTTCTAGGCGCTGCTCATGGTGGACGTTGGCATCTTCGTCATTCTCTGCCGTCAATGTGGCAGCACCCTTGACTTCCGGCGTGGCGTACCCCGCGCCGTAGACCATGCCGTCGGTGAGGAAGCGGAGCTGATACTTTTTGGGCGAGATGCCGTAGTGTCGCTTGAAGAGCCGGCTGAAATGGGACAGGTCGGTGATGCCGATGAGGGCGATGATGTCGTCGATCTTAAAGTTCATGCGCAGGTAGGCGGCGGCGATGGCGAGTTTGCGTTCGTTGATATAGGCGACGGTGGTCACCCCGAGGTAGCGCTTGAAGAGGAGTTGCAGATTGCGCACTGACGTACAGGCGGCCTGCGCGATTTCCTCGATGTAAATCTTCCGGTGGATATTGTCTCCGATATAGGTGAGCGCGCGGTCCAATGTGGTGCCTTGCACGTGTTCCTGCACCGGGCGCTGCGCTCCTTGCGCACGCAAGGCCATCAAGCATTCGATGACCGTATTGCGCAGGGCGGTGACGATCCCGAAGTGCGTGCCGTGGAGATGGTAGCTATCCAGAAATGTCAAATATTCCACGACCTGCGGTTGGCGTGCTTTATGCAGGGCATGGCGCGCGGTAAACTCCAGCAGGACGCGGGAGAGCGGGTCATGCGCGACCGGCGTGCCGGGGCTGATGGTGAGCACAAAGAACACCAGCCGCAACTCCTGCGAGCCCGGCGCGGGCACGGGCTGCCGGAGGCGAATCTCGTGTAGTACGCCCGGATCGGCGATGAAGATATCGCCGGCGCGCACCTCATACACCTCATCACCGTGCACGAATTCGCCACGCCCGGCGGTTGCGATACATAGTTCGAAGCAGTGATGATAATGGCGGCCATTGGTCGGCCTGTCCTGGTCGAAGATACAATAGCCCCCCGGGCGAATGCTCAGCGAGATGCCGGACAAGCACTCGTCAATGGTATATGCATCCAAACGCTTACATGTGAGCCAGAAGCTGCCTAACATACCATCCTTCCGCGCCACCACGGACACGCCGCGTGCGACGACACGGACGACTGTAGCGTGAGTTTGCGTTATTTGTCAAATTTCTTGCAGGATTCATCATTCATAATACCTGGTGTACACCGTAAAATAGGGAAAGAAGGAGCTTCACCATGCGCGAAACGATGACATCCAGACAACGAGTGCTGGCGGCGATCAACCATGAGCAAGCGGACCGTATGCCCATTGACCTTGGCATGCACTACTCCACCGGCATTTCGGCGTTCGCCTACTGGAATTTACGGCAACACCTGGGTCTGGGGACTGATGCGATAGACATCCCGGACATGATTCAATTTCTCGCGCGGGTCGATGAGGATATCCTCACGCGCTTTCACTGCGACTGCATGCTGCTCAATCCGGGGTGGCGCGCCACCACGCAGTGGAATCCTCGTGGCGCGTATCAGTTCCAGATCCCCGCGACGGCGCAGATGACGGCGACACCGGACGGCAGTTGGCTGGTGACGCGGGGCGAGCAAACGTCGCGGTTGCCGGCCAACGGCTTCTTTTTCGACGGAGGCTGGCCCGGTTTTGACGACGATGCGCCGGAAATTCAACTGCAACGGACAGCCGCGGAAGCGGAGCGCATCTTCAAGGAGACCGAGTACTTCACCACGTATATCGGCTACCACGCCTATTTCAACAGCGACGTGGAGTGGATGTGCGCCATGCTCACCGATCCCGAGGAGATCATGGCGAATAATACCGCGATTCACGAAGCGCAACTCGCCCACGTCAAGGGAGTCATCGACAGCATGGGGTCGCATATCCAGGCCATTGCCATCAACGCCGACCTGGGCACGCAGAACGCGCCCTTCTGCCGTCCCACACTCTTCGACGACATGTGCGCGCCCTTCATCAAGCAATTCTGCGACTATGTGCACGACAACAGCGATTTAAAAATCTTCATGCACAGTTGCGGCTCCATCCAGCCCTTCCTGCCCACCCTGATCGACTGCGGCGTAGATATCATCAACCCGGTGCAGATCTCCGCCCAGAACATGGACCCCGCCACGCTGAAAGCACGCTACGGCGAGGAGATCGTCTTCTGGGGTGGCGGCTGCAACACGCAGGAGATCTTGGCCGCCGGTACGCCCGATGACGTGCGCGCCAACGTCCGCGAACTCACGCGCGTCTTCAAGCCCGGCGGCGGCTTCGTCTTCAATCAAGTGCACAACATCATGGGTAACGTGCCCCCGGAGAATATTGTGGCCATGCTGGATACGGCATATGCGGAGAGTTTTTATACGGAATAGGGGATTGTGTGTTGTCATGCACGCTGCGTTCTTGCACAGTCAGCGTATGGCGTCTAGCGTTTGGCGTATAGGGGACGATGGCACGCGGGATTCCCAGACGCCAGACGCCAGACGCTCAATGTAGCAGGTTGTCACGTCGTACCTTCCCTTGGTGCCTGTAGCGCGCGCCACAGCGGGCGCGCGCTACAGACGCTTAATCTGCACCGCGAGGTAGAACTCACTACAGCTAAACGCTATACGCTATACGCTTGCTCACACCATGCGACAGGCTGCACGACATTACACAATGCGTACGCCTGCGAGATCGTCTGTTTCACATGAAAAAAATGGAGCGGTTCGAGTTCAGCGAAAGAGCACGAGTGACAACACCGCGCCGCCGAGGATGACCCAGAGGGGGTCGCGTTTGGCGATGAGGAGGGTGGCGGCGCTGGCGAGGGCGAGCAGCGCCGTCTTCCAGTCCGTCACCGATTGCTGCGTCAGGTGTACCGTCACGCTGAGCAGCACGCCGATGAAGCCCGCCACGATGCCGTTCACCATGCCTTGCAGCCAGCGCAGGTGCTTCATCTGCTCGTGCTGGCGCGCGAGAAAATACATGGCCAACCCGCCCGGCAGAAACACGGCAACCGTCGCGAGCACGGCGCCGGCGATGCCCAGCACGCGGTAGCCGATGAAGGTGGCGGTGATAACCACCGGGCCTGGCGTGATTTGCCCCAACGCCAGGCCGTCGAGAAACTGCCGGTTCGTCAGCCAGTGGTGCAGCGTGACCGCTTCCTGCTGAAAGAGCGCGACCGCCGCGTAGCCACCGCCGAAGGTGAGCGCGCCCACGCGCAGCAGCGCGAGGCAGAGCTGGGTAACGGCCGTCTGCCGGGTGAGCCAGAGCAGCAGGGCAACGCCGAGGAAGCCCAGCCCCCAGGCGAGCCAGCCGGTCGCGGATGGCGCGGCGGCCGTCTGCGACGGACTGTCCGCTACCGCCGGGCGCAGCAGCCACCACCCGAGCACGGCGCTCAGCACGATGGCGAGGGGAATGGAAAGCTGCAAGATGAGCATGGCCAGGAAGACGGCCAGCGCAATGACGCCCGCGGTGACGCTTTTAATAGCCGACTTCCCCATGGCCACCAGCGCATTCACCAACAAGCCCACCACCACCGCGCCTAGCCCGGCAAACAGCGCCTGCACGACTTGCAGCGAGACGAAGGCGAAGTAAAGCGCGCTCAAGACGATCATGAACACCATTGACGGCGTGAGGAAGGAGACCGCCGTGACCAGCGCCCCAGGACCACCACCCAAACGATAGCCCAGGTAGACGACGGTGCTCAGCGCATTCGCGCCGGGCAGCACCTGGCTGAGGCTGACGCCGGTGAGGAAATCCTGCTCGGTGACCCAGCGCCGTTGCTCCACCAGGATACGTTTCAGGTAGGCGATGATGGACGGCCCCCCGCCATACCCGGCGATGCCGATGTAGAGCATAAGGGATGCTAATTGCCTGAGGGAGATGCGCGGTTGCGAAGTCTGTTCAGTCACGGTTGATTCCCATTGTTATTATAGCATCCTCGGCAATGATCGGTCACACGCTCACTCCCAAGCCTAGTATGATTCGTCAGGGTCCGGAAATACAGCACGGTTTGGAAGCCGGCGTCCGCCGCGCTCAGCCTTACGATGAGTCGCCATAAAAGATGCCTTGCACCTGGATGCACCTCCGACCCTCTCGCTCTCACCGGCGCGCGGCGGACGCCGGCTTCTAAACCGTGCTAGACCTACGGCCGCTTTCTGACGGTGTCCCCAACCGGTTCTGCACATTTGCCCGGCATTGTTGAGGAACTGTGCGCAACACGCCGTTCGGCGCGGGGATGATGGCAGTGGATTTTCTGCACGAAGGAGAGAGCTGATGCTGCTGCAGGGAAAAGTGGCGTTGATTACCGGTGGGGGCTCCGGCATCGGGAAAGCCACGGCGCTACTCATGGCGCGGGAGGGGTGTAAAGTGGCCGTCCTCGACCGCGTCGAGGCACGCGATGAGGAGACGCTGGCGGAGATCGAGCGCGGGGGTGGCGAGGGCCTGCTGCTTGCCGCTGATGTCGCCAATCAGCAGGAGATGGAAGCGGCGGTAGGGCAAGTCGTCGCGCGCTGGGGACGGCTGGATATCGTCTTCGCCAACGCGGGCATCAACGGCGTCTGGGCGCCGTTGGATGAGTTGGCGCTCGCTGAGTGGAACGAGACGTTGACGATTAACCTGACAGGGACGTTTTTGGCGGTGCGAGCGGCGCTGCCGGCGCTGCGCGAGCGTGGCGGCTCGGTCATCATCACCTCATCGATCAATGGCAATCGCGTCTTCAGCAACACGGGCGCAACCGCCTATTCCTGCTCGAAGGCCGCGCAAGTGGCGTTTGCCAAGATGGTGGCGCTGGAGGTGGCCAAGCATAAGATCCGCGTGAACGTCATCTGCCCCGGCGGCATCCGCACGAATATCGGCCAGAACACCGAGCAACGCGACCTGGAGAAGGTGCGCGAGCCGGCGGAGTATCCGGAGGGGACGATTCCGCTCACCGACGGCGGACCGGGCTGCCCCGCGCAGGTCGCGCGGCTCGTGCTCTTCCTGGCCTCGGACGCGTCGGACTTGATTACCGGCACGGAAATTTACATCGACGGCGCGGAGTCATTGCTGCAGGGGTGAGCCTAATCGGCGCGATAATGCGCGCCGAGGCTGGCGTGGTTGCGTTCTGCCGCCACGGTGATGATTTGCGCCACTTCAATCGCGTTGCGTAGCCCGACCAGGTGGTCGGTGAGTTTGGTTTCACGATAGAACTGTTCGATACGGTGGGCCAGGTAATTTAAGTCGGCGATGGCGCGCGCCAGGCGTTTCGAGGTGCGTACGATACCGGCGTAGTTCCACATGGTGGTGCGGATGGTCATCCAGTCCTGTACGATAAGCGCCGGGTCGATGCGTTCGGTGAGCCCGCTGTCCTGCCAATCGGCGACATGGGCAAAGCGCGGCGTACCCTCATCACGCGCGCTGCGTATGGCATCTTCGCCCGCGCGTGTGCCCCAGGTGACGGCCTCCAAGAGCGAGGTACTGGCCAGACGGTTGGCGCCGTGGACACCGGTGCAGGAGACCTCGCCGACCGCGTACAGGTTCTGCAGGGATGAACGTCCGAGCAGATCCACTTTCACGCCGCCGATGAAGTAATGCGCGGCAGGCACGACGGGGATGGGGGACGTGGTAATATCGACACCGTACTGCAGCAGCGTATTGTAAATGGTCGGGAAGCGTTCTTTCAGGTCTACTTTGATATCCGATAGATCAAGCAGCACGAATTCCGCGCCGTCTTTGAGCATCTCTTCCCAGATGGCGCGCGCCACCACGTCGCGCGGGGCCAGTTCCGCCAGCGGGTGGTACTGTTCCATGAAGCGCTCGCCGTTGCGGTTGCGCAGTTTGGCCCCCTCGCCACGCACGGCTTCCGAGATGAGGAAGCGGTCGGCGTCGCGGTGGTAAAAGGCGGTGGGATGAAATTGCACGTACTCGGCGTTGATAATCTCCGCGTGCGCGCGACCTGCCATGGCCAGCCCGTCGCCGCGTGCGCCGCGCGGGTTGGTGGTGTGCAGGTAGACTTGCCCCGGACCGCCGGTGGCCAACACCGTTTTGCGCGCGAGCACTTTGTGCACCTCGCCCGTATGTTGATCGAGGAGATACGCGCCCAGGCAGACCGTCGGCTCGTAGATATCCAGCGTGTCGGTGGAATGGTGCGGTAAGCTGATGAGATCGACGGCGGAGTGGTGACGCCAGATTTCGATATTCGGATGCTCGCGCACGCCGATCGCCAGTCCCTCGGCAATGGCGCGTCCCGTCGCGTCGGCGGCAAAGAGGATGCGCCGCGTCGAATGCGCCGCTTCCTTGGTATAGACCAGATTGCCGCCCTGGCGTGTAAAATCTACCGCCAGCCGGTCCACCAGCAGGTCGTACACGAGTGGCGGGCCCTGCACCGCCAATTGCTCGACCGCGGGCGGCCAGCACAACCCATCCCCGGCGGAGATGATATCTTGCTCCAGCAACTCGGGAGAGTCGTCCAGCCCGCGCGCGATGATGCCGCCCTGCGCCTGCGCGGTATTGGACTCGATGATG
>DASXVL010000248.1:0-14117 GCA_036504255.1 Armatimonadota bacterium
CGGTGCCCGAAGTGCGGCGCTTGCTAGAGATTGCCGTGCCGCTGCTTGAGCGTACTCGCGTCCAACGGCTCAACTGGTCGCTCTATCGCCGGCGGACACGTTACGGGGCGCGCGAAAGTCATTACCGCCGAAGGCAAGCCCAACATCGAGCACTGCCACGGGCGGCGTGAAGTACGGTAGTAGTATTAGGGGTTTGTCAAGATGTCCGCGAAAAATAGTGAAGTCGGGTGTGACATCCATCAGTCTCGGCATGACGACACGGCGTCGGCATCCGCTACCCCGGCACGTTGACAAGCCATGACTGCACCGATATAGTGAAAGGTAACAACACGGTTGCGACTGCAGCCAGGGTAACGCGTGCATGCCAACAAAACGTCCATCACAATCCGTAACACTGCAAGCCATCGCCGAGCGTTGCGGCGTGCATTTCTCGACCGTGTCGCTGGCGATGCGCAACGACCCACGCTTGCGGCAGGACACCATCACCAAGATTCAGACGACCGCGGCGGAAATGGGTTACGACGCCTCGTATTCCGATTCGGCGCGGCGCATGGCGTTGCGCAAGCATGGCAAAGACATCCCGAACTATACCATCGGCGTCGTCATGCCACGGTCTTTTCTCAATATCACCTATTACTTGCAGATCTACCGTGGCTTGCTCTCCGTGCTGACGGACGCCAATTATTCTGCGCTCACCCTCTGTATGGACAACACCGCGCATAACAGTATCCCCCTGGCCTTCCGCCGTGGGGACATTGATGGCATCGTGGCCTATACCAGCCCCGAAGTGCTGCTCTCGCTGGTACACCAATTGCGCGAAATCGCGGGATTCAAAGAACGACCGATCGTCATCAATCAAGCTGAGTGGCCAGATATGTTACATGTCGATGCCGACGATGGCCAGGGCGCCTATGCGTCGGCATGCCACTTGTTCTCGCAGGGACATCGGCATCTCTTCATGAATCTGTTCCGCCATCTTCCGCCGAGTATCGGCGGCCCGGCGTCACGCATTCACGCGGTGACACGGGCGATGCATGAATATGGGATTGATCCGCAACAGCACTTGCATCTGCTGCCGACCCCCTCACATTGGCTGGACCCGTATTCCAAACTGGATGACCCATCAAATATGCCACGGGCGATCAAGCGCGATGACGCCCGGCCGATCGTCCGCTATCTGCGCGCGCATCCGGAGATCACGGCGGTGCTGGCGGTGAATGATGCGAGCGCCCGGCAACTCTGGCATATTCTCACCGAACTGGGACGCCGTGTCCCGGACGACGTCAGTCTCATCGGGTTCGACGATACGGACCCCATTCTCGACGCGGACGGCAAAAATCTGCTCACCACCGTGCGTATGCCACTGTACGAAATGGGCCGTCAGGCCGCGCTGCTAATTTTGCGCCAACTGCAGGGCGATACCGCCGACGCCGAAACACAGATCGTTTTGCCGACCGAATTCATCCTCCGCCACTCCACCGCACCCTGCCAGAAATAAATCCGGATGAGCTTCGTGGTAGGGCGTTCCCTACATCTGTACCAGCGGTTTACGCTTTACGTTATGCGGCAAATCGCCTTCAACTGGGCATAGCCCAATACCATGCATATACGCCAACTTTTTCGAACCAGAGAAACGCTGTATTTGATGCAGTCCCGCCCGGTGCGCCGATTGCCCCAAGGCAGCACATCGGAGATGCGCTGTCCACAGCGGTGAACTCGTTTGCTGTAGGAGCCGCCCCATATGCACTAATCTATCGCGTTTAAAGCGTTGTCTTCTCCGTGTGAAACCAGCGCATTACCGGGTTGTATTTATGTTCAACTTCATGCGTACTCACGGACAAACTGGAATGATTAGCAAAGCGCCTTGTTCGCGATAGATTAGTGCATATGAGGAGCCGCCCGCTGTGGCGGCCTGTGGGGTGTTTGTGCGTCCGGTGTTCGCGTGAGCGAGTCGCATCACGCCCCGTCCCCCTCGCGCCGCACGGCTGCGGTGGCGACACGTGCGGGCCGCCACCGCAGCCGTGCGGCCTCTACAACGGGGAGCATATGCGCCAACTTAGCGCAAAGACTGCCCACCCCTCGACCAGTCTCGGGCTTTTCAATTTCAACTGCTTGCTTGGAGGTTATGGTGAGAAGCATTTACGGGCACTCGCTCAGGTTACTGAAGCAGGAGGCACAGCTACCGCTGTCGAACTCCCTAATTTAGTTGTCGTATCCCAGTAGTGTATGACAACTAACACAAGATTACTCGCTTCTCTCTACGCTATCATTTATTGGTGTCACTCACTATTTTCTAAGCTAATCGTTTTATTCGTTATCATTGTATTATTAGCACCACAAACGGCAATTTCCATCCAGTCCAATGATGAGCCTTCAACACAGCACGCTACTGCGATTACAAACAGCAGGAGTTTTGCATGGGCATCTTTCAAGGTTAGATGGATTACGCCTACTTCGTCTATGGTCTGTCATTTTTCCTCCTCGCCTACGTTTGTTGGCATATCTCCCGGGATGATGCCGGGCGATGGCTCTAAGAAACTGTCTTCAAAGTAGGCGTTACCGGATCGTGGAGGATTTTTCGGGCCTGGCGGCGTTGGAGTTCCGCGAGTGTATGAAGCCATACATGCCAGGAACGACAACGCCGCCAGGCCCGAAAAAGACCCGCGAGACGATGACGGATACTTTGAAGACAGTTTCTTAGCGTTCAGAGTAGTCCATGGGCTCAGCGCGTGGTTTGGTTTTCGGCTATTTAGCTTAGTGGATTCCGCTGGGCTCCAGATCATCAAGCTGGTCCTATCCAGCCCATCCTTCATGCTGCTCACCGAGTTTGGACGTCGTGGCGTGCGCGCAGCCGGATGGCGAGTACCAGGCCCGTGGCTCGTCGTTGCGCTCTGTCTGTTGTGTATGTTCGGCGCGTTGGCGGATGGCGTGCACGGACTCAGTGTCGGTTTGTACTATACCTTGGGACTGCCGGGTTCGCTCTCCAGCCTGACGTTCTGGCTCTGGTCCAATCGGTATGAGCAAGCCAACGCCTGGGACTGCGGCTGGCGGCGCTAGCCTTGCTGGTTTACGGCCTCGCGATGGGATTTATTGCACCGTAAGCCGCTTTCCCAGTCGCTTCCTGGCTTCACGCAACAGCATTTTGCCACACGTGGCAATTCCCGTTCGAAATGGCCAGCACGTTTTGTATGTTGCTGGATACCGCCGGGCTCTGGTGGTACGGATCGCAACAGATTGCAAAACCCTGGAGTGTGCGCTCAATCGTACGCACCGCGGGATATCTGGCCATCTTTCTGATGGCGGATTGTATTGGGATGGTTCGCCGCCGACTGGCGCGGTCGCAATATCGATGCCGAAATCCGCACGCATTTGCTTGATCAAGCCACCGCGATTGTCCAGGCCATTAATCCGGAGGACGCCAAAGCGCTATCATTCACGGCGGCAGATAGTAGCATGCCGACATTTCAGCGCATACGGAAACAGATGACGGCCTATGGATGGGTCATCCGACATCCGTGATTACCAATAGAGCTCGCGTGCGCGTGCTTTTCGCTCGTTGCTGACCCGCAACGCAATACGCCCGGCTGGACCGGGGATCGCGCTGACCGTAGTCTGACACACTTGCTGTGTGGCCCCAACTTTTACCACAGCACAAGTAAGGTTATTTATGTTTAAAACTTTCCGTGAATCTATTCTCGTCGTCGATGATGTGGAAGAAAACGTCGATATCCTCGTCGAGATGTTGAATGTAAATTATGAGGTGAGTGCCGCTATGGATGGCGAGACCGCCCTGAAGGCGGCGAACGATAATCCTCCCCACATGATACTGCTCGATATCATGATGCCGAAAATGGATGGCTTCGAGGTATGCAGACGTTTGAAAGCCAATGCCGTGACGCAGAAGATTCCGGTAATTTTCATCAGCGCTATCGAAGATTACGACAGCAAGGTGAAAGCGCTATCATTTGGTGGGGTCGATTATATCTGCAAGCCCTTTAATCTTAGCGAAGTGCGGGCACGCGTTGACACGCATCTGGAACTGGCCCGCATTCGGCGAGAACTCGAGGAGACGCTCTCACAGACGCTGACCGGCACGATTCAGATGCTCTCTGATATCCTCTCCATGCTGAATCACGAACTCTTCAGCACGGCGTCGCGCTTGCGTACCGGGATGAGAGCGCAATGCAACGTGCACGGCCTAGCGCCGACGTGGTCCTTTGAACTGGCGGGGATGTTGTTGCCGGTTGGTATGCTGGCCATGTCACCGGCTCTGCTCAAGAAGCTCAATAGCGGCGCCACTCTCAGCAACGATGATATTTACCACCTTGATAACAATTCAGAACTAAGCGCGCAGTTGTTGGCGCGGATTCCCCGTTTGGAGGAAACGGCGGAAGTGATTCGCCTCAGCAAACTGAAGCCCAGGGAACTCCTTGCCGACGGCTGGACATCACTCAATAAAACGATGAAAGCGGCAGTATTGTTGCGACTGTTACGCGAGTCGCCGAATGTCCCGCATGAGTTGCTCGACTCAACGGCGTTTCTTCCCACCCAAATGCAAAAACTGTATGGAATCCAGCTAGCCCTCCCGCAAAATACCACCATAAGTAAACCGTACCAATTAGCCAAGCTCCGTGTTGACCAGATGAAAGAGGGTACGATTCTCCTGGAAGATATCTATGGCAAAGGCAAGTTAAGCAAATTGGCAGGCGAGGGGTTCGTACTCACTACTGCCTCGATGGTGCTGTTGTCTCGGTATAGCGAGTATGGCGAACTGGACATGACAAAGACTTATCGCGTCTCCGTGCCCGCAGAGTTGATCTGACCGATTGTTCATTGATCAGCGACGCTCACCGACCTTACCCCCTGGTGGCGGTGACCTGAACTGATGCATATCAACGAGCCCTCGTAGGAAGGGGACTGGGGGTAGTATGTCCTGCGGTCAAAAATCGAGTACGCCTGATGTGGAACTCCAGCACTCTGTTAACGCCGGTACGATGTCTCATGCCACAGTTGATGTGCCGCATCGCACGATTGCTGTTGGCGCCGAGATGCTCTTGCCGGATTATACATGCCTTGATAATCACATCACTGCGAAAGTCCATCTGTGCTGCCCGCCGCTGTTTTGTGGTGGGTGCCAGCTGTTGAGACACAGCACCAGAGACCCCCTGCTCCTCGACACGCAGTTCCTAGACACACGAGGGTCATACTCTCTGCCACACAATGGACAAAAATGATATACTAGGCTCCACTACCTCAACGGAGCGAATCATATGGCAGTATTAGTGACCGGTGCGGCCGGCTTTATTGGCTATCATACGAGCTTGCGTCTCCTAGCACGTGGCGATGAGGTGTTGGGGATTGATAATCTCAACGATTACTACGACCCAAAGCTCAAAACCGATCGCTTGGCACGACTGCTCGATCAGCCAGGCTTTCGTTTTGTGCAGCTCGATATCGCTGATCGTGAAAGAATGGCGGCGCTCTTTACCGACGAGCGCCCGCAACGTGTCGTCCACTTGGCCGCGCAAGCAGGCGTGCGCTACTCGGTCACGCATCCCCATGCCTACATTGACGCGAATTTGGTGGGCTTCACGAATATCCTGGAGGGATGCCGCCACAACAACGTCGCCCATCTGGTCTACGCTTCATCCAGCTCCGTCTATGGCGCCAACAAAAAGCTCCCTTTTAGCGTCGATGATGATGTCGACCACCCGGTGAGCCTCTATGCCGCCACCAAAAAGGCGAATGAGTTGATGGCACATACGTACAGTCATCTCTATGGCTTACCGACCACCGGTTTACGTTTCTTTACCGTCTATGGCCCCTGGGGTCGTCCGGACATGGCGCTCTTTCAATTTACCACAGCAATTCTCCAAGATCGTCCCATTGATGTCTATAACTATGGAATAATGCAACGGGACTTTACGTACATCGATGACATCGTGGAAGGCGTCGTGCGGGTACTCGACCATGTGCCACAGCCGCGCCCGGAACTCAGCGACGCCAAGCGCCTGACTCCGGCCGAGAGTCCTGCGCCCTATACCGTATATAATATCGGCAACCACCAGCCGGTGGAACTGTTGTACTTTATCGAAACATTGGAAAAGGCGCTCGGGAAATCGGCACGTAAGAACTTGCTACCATTACAACCAGGCGATGTTCCGGCGACATACGCCGATGTCGAGGCCTTGATGCGTGCCGTCGATTTCAAACCAAGTACTCCGATTGAGACGGGCATTCAGCGATTTGTTGACTGGTATCGTGGGTACTACTTGATCACATGATCTTGCGCTGTAAGCCCGTGCGGAAATACTCATCGTAACGAGAAGGGTTTTGCATGCAAGCAAAGAAAATCTAATATAGTAGCTTAAAACAAGCTGCATTGTTCAACGTCACTTACACGCCCGCCAGTTCATCGCATCTTGCCTAGACGAGGGCGACTTGACACTGAATTAGTTCCATTGCTTATCCATCAGGAATACCACCATTATGCGTATCAGATACATTGCCGTCATATTCTCCCTGTTGATCACGTCGCTGATAACTTTTGCGCAATCGCCATCGCCCACATACCGACTCGGCGCTGAAGATACGATCTCCCTGGTGGTCTTGAAGCACCCGGAATTTTCCGGTGATTTCTTAATTCCCTCTGACGGTGTACTCGATTTGCCCGGGGTGGGCAAAGTCACCATCAGCGGCAAGACTATTGATGACGTCACCGGCGAACTCGTGCAACGCTTCAGCGAGCGTTTACTTCGCCCTGAAGTCACCATCGTGTTGCGCACCCCACGCATACAGCGCATGTATGTGCTCGGCGCGGTCCGCAGCCCTGGGATATTTGATTTCAAAGAAGGCTGGCATATCACACAAGCATTGGCTGCCGCCGGCGGACTTAGCGGCCCTATAGAGGATTGCACGGTAACCTTGCTCCGTGCCGCCACCGGGAAGCAGCTTAAAATATCGATGTCCGAGGCATTCGCCGCGAAGCCGGACGCCAACCTCTCGCTGGCCCCTGGCGATGTTCTGACAATCGAGCAAATCGAGCTTATGCCCATTTATGTGATGGGAGCGGTCAAAACTCCCGGCATGACGGACCTCCGCGCGGGGTCCGGCGTGGCGGAGGCGCTGGCAAAAGCCGGTGGATTGACCATACCCGCAGCTGAAGCGCGTATTACCCTGCAGCGCAATGGTAAGCTCGTCGCGACTATCGCCCCCAAGCAACTGACCGCGGTACCTATGCAGCGCGGGGACATCCTCACCGTTGATCCCTTGCGCGCCACCAGCGTGATGGTGACCGGTAGTGTCAAGACCCCAGGGCTCTTTGAGCTAAAAGATGGTGAAGGCGTCGTGGAAGCGATCACGCTTGCCGGCGGGGCCTCGGACAAGGCCGCGTTAAGCCACGTCAAGATTGTGCGCAGCACCGGCGTGATGGAGACGGTCGACATGGCGCAGGCGTTTCGCAGCGAGAAAAGTATCGTCAATGTCAAACTGGCATCCGGAGACCTGATCATCGTGCCGGAAATAACCAGTGGGGTTGTCGTGCTGGGCTATGTCAGCGCACCGGGTTATTACCCCTTGGCTGATGGGAAGCGTGTCCTCCTCTCCGAAGTTATCGCACTGGCAAAAGGCCCGGATCTACGGCGTGCTGGCATTAACAAAGTCGCCATACAGCGCACCATGAACGATGGCACACAGACGCGCATGATTGTCGATCTGGAGCACTTTATGAAAACCGGGGATGCCAAGTCGAACCCGGAGATTCAACCAAACGACATCGTCTACGTGCCGCAAACCCGGAAGCCCGATTGGGCGGCGATTTTCCAGGCCACGCTCTCGGCTTCGTCATTGCTGTACACCGTGAACCATTTATGATCCCAAAAACGCTGAAACCATGTCTGGCATGAGGCACGCTCGTGTATGACAGGCGCTGTCTCTGCCCCAAGTTCGCAGATTCTCTTTTCCGTTTACCATAAGCATTAATCTCACATGGCGAATTACCCTACCTGGTAATTCGGCTTTACAGGATAACAACAGATGGCTTTACAAGACTTGCCCAACTTGCAGCAGACCAACGTTCCCATGTCGGATAATTCACCGTATGAGAACAATCAGGAAGACACCATCAACTTTGGTGAACTTCTCAATGTGTTTTACCGGCGGCGGTGGATGTTGCTTATCGGTCTCCTTATCGTCTTCGGACTCGGCATGCTGTATACGTTCCTCAAGAAACCCATCTATGAGTCAACCTGCAGCATCCTTGTGACCTCAAATAAATCCTCAAAGTCCAATGATCTGCCCTTATTGGACGACTTACAAGCGTTGACGCAAGGCCGGTCGGTGGATACGCAGGTGGAAATTCTCTCGAGCCCAGATTTGCTCGACGAGGCCTATTCCGAGAAATTCTCTGCCTCACTCATGACGCCTGAAGACAGAGTCTTCGGTTTTAAAAGTACGACGTTGCCCGGTTGGGCGGTAAAAGTCGCAACGAAAAAGAATACGGATATCATCAATATTACCGTCCAGTCCTATACCCCCATTGGCGCCGCGCACCTTGCCAACACTATTGCACAGACTTATCTCTACCAGGATCTGTCACAAAACCGGCAGGCGACAAAACAAGCACGAGAATTTGTCGAAATGCGTCTGGCTGGCGCTCAAAAAGATTTCGATGCCGCGAATCGGGCCCTCGCGGAATTTAAGCGAAAGACTGGTCTGATCGCTCCGGAAGCGCAAATAGGACGGCTGGCGGAGAATATTGCCACCCTGCAAATGGCACTGGATACCGCGAACGCCGACGTCAAAGCGAATAGACAATCACTGATCTCACTTCGTCGGCAATTCTCTGCCATGCCGGAAGATGTGATTTCCGGCACATCGATCACGCAAGATCCGCGTGTCGCGGCTTGCCTGCAACAATTGGGCACCCTGAATAGCGAACGCGCCCGTCTCTTGCAAGAGTACACCGCGAAAGCCCCCGAGGTGAAGACGGTCGATGCGCAAATAGACGCTGAAGAGAGCACACTGCTCAAGCTCGCAAAGAACACGATCATAGCGGGGCAGTCTCGTACCCCACATCCAATACGCCAAGCATTATTGCAAAGCTTTGCCACCGGACTGGCGACAGACGCCGCCAGTAATTCTCGTGTACAGGCGCTTAGCGCGGAAATCGCATCACGAAAAGGCGAACTAAAAGAATTACCGGCAGAGGAACGGCAACTGACCGAGTTGATGATGGCCCTTGACCTGCAAAAAAGCATGGTAGACATGCTGACACAAAAATTCCAAACGCTGCAGATCAGTGAAGAGTCCACTCTCTCGAACGTACGCGTGGTTTCACAAGCGCGACCATCGACGACGCCGGTTTCCCCCAAGAAAAATACCAACATCGCCTTGTTCCTCCTCCTCGGTGTTATCAGTGGTGTGGGGTTGGCATTGCTGGTGGAACGGCTGGATGATCGCATCCATGATCAGGAAGTCGCGGAGAAACTTACCGGTCTCGTCACGATGGGAACCGTCCATTATCTTGATGAGGATGAAGCCAAGATCATCACGACCGAGGAGAAACACTCACAGTTGCTTGAGCGCTTCCGTGTGCTGCGCAATAATATCTCCTTCTCGACCCTTGAACGGAAGATTCGGCTCTTAGCCGTAACCAGCGCCGGTCCGGGCGAGGGGAAATCCACTTGCTGCACCAACCTGGGCATCGTCATGGCGTTAGATGGGAAGCGAGTGCTCATCGTGGATTGCGATATGCATCGCCCATCCATCCATACCTTACTCAAAGCGCCACGCAATATTGGCTTTACCAATGTGGTGATGGGCGCCACGCCCCTTGAGGAAGCGATTGTTCCGACAGAGTACCCGAACCTTGATTTCTTGCCGGCCGGCACACTTCCGCCCAATCCCTCTGAAGTACTCAATGCCCAACCGAGTCGCCGGCTTTTCGAAGAACTGGCCGGGAGGTATGACCTGGTGATTCTCGACTGCCCGCCTTGCTTAAAGTTAAGCGACGTGCAGATCATTTCTACCATCGTGGATGGCGTGATCCTTTTGGTCTGCGCCGAAAAGACACTGAAGGGCGGATTAGTCTTCGCGCACCGCTCCTTGAGTCAGGTGTCCGCGCCATTGATCGGCCTGGTTATGAACCGAGTTGATATGCGCCAGCATGGCTACGGTTATTACCGGTATTATAGCAAGTACGGCTATTACGGTTACTACTACCAGTATAGCGATTACCAGTATGACAATTACGGATCCGACGAGCAGACTGCGAAAGGCAAACCCAGGAAACCGTCTCGACGCCGCAGTAGCACGACGGGCGGCAATTCCGCAAAGTAGCTGACGGGCAGTGACGGGAGCGTCTGCTCCCGTCACCTGGTACCAGCCAGCTATATGACGTCTCTCAGAACGTATTTTCTGGGGCATAATGTTGTAGCCCAAGACTCAACGAGGAGTTGATTATGGACCAGTCCCCCCTGGAGACACCGCCTGACATCGTGAAAGAGAGTACGCCTGCTGGTGATATGCACGTCACACGTCGACGGCGTCACCGACATCAACGCCCACCCAATGCTAAATTTTCGACAACCTTCACGCAGACGGTCGGGATACTCTTCTTGCTTTTCGACGCCATTGGCATCTGGTCGCTTATATTTCCCCTCTTGCGCTCCCATCATGCAAGCCGCTGGCCTGCAGATCAATTGCTCCTTCTTTGCTCGGTGCCCATCATCTCGTTATGGTGTCTGATCTCCGGCATTGCGTACTTGAAGGGCCGCTCATGGGTGCTCCGCTATTTCGCCTACACGACTGCCGGGCTCGTTCTGTACAGTTTTCTCGTCGCCCGTACTTTCCCATTGTCCGCGCCATACGCGTACGCTATTATTTTGGCGAATCTCTTATTGCTCTGCCTGGTCGTCGATCGAAGAATCATGGCTAGTTTCGACCAGCGCGAGTCAGCGCAGCATCGAAAACGGCATCGATCGCACGGGAAACAGGACCCACGGCTGCAGAACATCGTGGCGAATTCTCCGCAGACCCTGGAGGAACAACCGCTAGAAACTGCCGCACGCACAGAGCGATTATGGCTGGCAACAACACAGAAGGATGCCGGGTTGCCGTTCATTAAATCCCTGGCGGAGTTCGACTTTTCCTTCCAACCCCAACTCGATAGCCAACACGTGCGCTCACTCTTCGACATGGTTTTCCTCACGCGTAAGGAAAACGTCGTCTTCCAGGGACCGCCTGGGGTCGGCAAAACACATCTTGCCGTAGCGTTGGCCCTCGAAGCGCATCGCGCAGACGTATCAATCGCTTTCACCACGCAGGCCGACCTCATCAGCGCTCTGCGCGCCGATCAAATATCCGGCAAATCTCTGCATAGCCGCAAATACTTCGAGTCGGCGCTCGTTGTCGTCGATGAGGTTGGCTACATGCCCTGTACGCGCGAAGAGGCCTCCCTCTTCTATCGCTTCATCGCTGCGCGTTACGAAAAATCGAGTACTGTGATTACCACTACACACGGATTTTCGGACTGGGCGGATCTGTTCCACGACCCGACACTGACCAGCGCCATTCTTGACCGGTTGCTTCACCATAGCGTCGTTATCGATATTCCGGGGAAAAGCTACCGCCTGAAAGACCAGCCTATCCCACTGTGAAACGGATGACGCTACGTTTATTCAGCGTTTGCATGCGGCAGTCTTCCAGATCATTCTTGCCCTGGCAACGGTTAATTAGCGAGTTTCCGCAAAGGTTGTACTATCGCCTTATGAACTTATCATCGACAAAGCGTATTGTGGTCACCGGTGGAGCCGGATTTATCGGTTCACATTTGTGCGAACGGTTGTTAGCTGAGGGACATGACGTGCTCTGTGTGGATAATTTTTCCACCTCGCGGCGCAGTAATGTGAGCCATCTGCTCTCACACCCCTCGTTTGAACTATTGCGCCATGATGTCACTTCTCCGCTGCATGTAGAAGTAGACATGATCTACAACCTCGCCTGCCCTGCCAGTCCGGTCCATTACCAGAACAATCCTGTGCACACGGTAAAGACGAATGTACGTGGGGCGATCAATATGCTGGGACTGGCCAAGCGCGCAAAAGCGGTCATTCTCCAAGCCTCCACCTCAGAAGTCTACGGGGACCCGGAAATTCATCCCCAGGTGGAAAGCTATTGGGGCCACGTCAATCCGATTGGGGTTCGTTCCTGCTACGACGAAGGGAAACGTTGTGCGGAGACGCTCTTTTTCGACTATCACCGCCAGCATCATGTGCGTATCAAGGTGGTACGCATCTTCAATACCTACGGGCCACGTATGCATCCACACGATGGACGCGTCGTCTCCAATTTCATCGTGCAAGCACTCAAGGGCGAAGATATTACTATTTACGGCGATGGCTCACAAACACGCTCGTTTTGCTATGTCGACGACCTGGTCGATGGACTGATGCGCATGATGCAGACTCCGGATGCGATTACCGGCCCCATTAATCTGGGGAATCCCGGTGAGTTTACTATGTTGGAGCTGGCACAACTAGTGATCGATCTCACCGGTTCGCGCTCAAAAATCGTCCATCATGCCCTACCGAGTGACGATCCGACCCGGCGCAGGCCAGATATCACATTGGCACGCAACGTGCTTGGCTGGCAGCCCACCGTCGCGTTAACACAAGGTCTTCAACAGACGATTGAATATTTCCGTCCTGTGGTATGTAACTAAGAGGAATGCACCATTTGCCTTCTATCCGTTCGTGGAGGACGAATCTCACTATGCAAGTTACCATTATCGGCACTGGATATGTTGGATTGACGACGGCCATCGCACTCGCGTATGTTGGCCATGATGTCACGGCAGTTGATAAAGATCAACGCAAGCTTACCCTACTACAAAACGGGCAGTGCCCCATCCACGAACCAGGCGTGGATACCTTGCTGGCCCAAATCGGCGCACGTATTCACTTCACCGATACACTGCACGATAGCGTTCCGCACGCTGACGTCATTTTCATTGCTGTTGGGACGCCCCCGAAAGAGAATGGCGAGGCAGATCTCCAGTATGTCGAAAGCGCTGCCTGCGAGATTGCCTCTGCGCTGTTGCCCGGGCAAGCATGTACCATCGTCGTCAAATCCACCGTCCCCATCGGCACCAATCGGCGTGTCATTCATCTGGTTGAGCGCACGTTGCACGAGCGCAATGTGCAGGCGCACGTTTCCTTCGCATCAAATCCCGAGTTCTTACGCGAAGGGGTGGCGTTACGCGACACCTTTTATGCCGATCGCATCGTCGCCGGTTCTGATCAGCCTGAGGCCATCGAGGCCTTGAGTCGCTTATACCGCCCCATTTTAGAGCAGACCTTCCTGCCGCCGAGTTTTCTGCCCCGCACCGACGGCGCTCCCCTGCCCTATTTAATTACCACCGATCTTACCAGCGCTGAGATGACCAAGTATGCATCAAATGCCTTCTTGCCGCTAAAGATCAGCTTCATCAATGAGATCGCCGGCTTGTGCGAAAAGGTTGGCGCGGATGTGACCGAGGTCGCGCGCGGCATCGGCATGGACCCGCGCATCGGCCATCGCTTTCTCAATGCCGGTATCGGGTGGGGCGGGAGTTGTTTCCCGAAAGATACGGCGGCGCTCATTTCCGTGGCGGCCGAGTACGGCTATACGATGCCCTTGCTCGCGGCCGCGCGTGAGGTGAATGATCGCCAGCGGCTGGCTGTGGTCGATAAATTGCAGTCCAAGCTAAAAGGGTTGCGTGGGCGCGTGATCGGTGTCTTGGGGCTTGCCTTTAAGCCCAATACCGACGATGTGCGCGACTCGCCAGCCATCGATATCATCCGCATTTTGATTGAACGCGGCGCGCATGTGCGTGCCCACGATCCAGTCGCGGTGCCCAATGCGCGACGCGAGCTGGATGGTCTCGATATACAGTTCGTCGAACAGCCCAGCGAAGTCGCCATCGGGGCGGACGGCATACTGCTGGCCACCGAATGGGATGAGTACCATACGCTGAATCTGGCCGGCATGGCGAAAACAATGAAGAACCCGCTGTTGGTTGATGGCCGAAACCTGTATAAGCCATCCGATGCGCGCGCCGCCGGGATGGAATACCTGGG